>JACNJI010000422.1 GCA_014382645.1 Verrucomicrobiota bacterium
GCGACTCGTTCGTGAAATCGAGGCGCTCAAACCGATTGTTTGCTTCAAGCCGAATCGGGTTTTCCGACATTCTCCACTTTCTTCTCGGAATTTTTCTTCACATTCCGCCTATCTCTATCCCCACCCCTCTTTTTTGGCTTTTCGTCCTCGGGATACTCGATGCGGGAATGAAGCATATTGAGAATGGTTGAGATGAAACTGGACTTGATCGCGGCGATCTCTTCGAGAGTAAGGGGACACTCATCGAGTTGCCCGTCCTCCAATCGATCGACAAAAATAGCTTCCAGGAGTTCCTCCACACTGTGCTTGGTCACCTTGCGCAAGCTACGAGCAGCGGCTTCGACGGAATCGGCGAAGAAGATAATGGCGCTTTCGCGAAACCTTGGCTTGGGACCATCGTAGCGGTAGGTGCTTTCGTCGGGTTCGTCCAGGTCGGCGCCCCCCCCGAGGGGAAGCCTTTCCTGCCGGATCTGTTTTTTGGCTTCGTGATAGAAGTACTTCACCAAGGTGGTCCCATGATGTTGTCGGATAATGTCTCGCACGACCTTGGGCAGGCGATGTTCACGAGCCATTTCCACACCTTCCTTCACATGGCTCTTGATGATAAGGGCGCTCATGGCGGGATTTCGTCGAGAATGAGGATTCGTGAGAGCCGTCTGATTTTCAGTGAAATAGTCAGGTTGCTTCATCTTGCCAATGTCGTGAAAGAGTGAGCAGGCTCTACACCGCAAAGGATTTGCACCTACCGCTGCAGCCGCGTTTTCCGCAAGATTCGCCACCATCAAACTATGATGATAACTGCCGGGAGCCTCCACTTGCATCCGACGCAAAAGAGGGTGATTGTAGTCGGTCAACTCAAAGAGTGTGACGTCGGTGGCGACCTTGAACACGCGCTCGAAAATCGGCAAGGCTCCAAGAACTAGCCCACCCGTAACAAGACCTGTAAACAATGCCGCAACACTGTGATTGAAGATGGACGTGATGGCGCTCCCCGCAATCAAGCCAATGGCGATAGCAAACACAGCGGCAACCGCCCCCGCCATGGTTCCTGCCTTCAGGGCGCGACCCCTGAGACGAACGTCCCTGCAGAAGAACGCTCCCATGCGGGCAGCCGCCAATGAACGGACCAGCGACGCGACGCCAGGATCCCGCATGGCGGAATGGAAGGTACTCGTCATCAACGCGGCGACTGCCCCCATCCGTGGTCCCACGGTAATCATCACGACCATTGAGGAAAATGCCACCGGCAACAGATAGGGCAGCATACCCACGAGCATGGGATTACCACCGAAAAGCTCCGTACCTCCGAGTTCGATGACACCACGAGAAATCAATAAGTTGCCCAACACCGCAGTCGCCACAATACCTGTCTTGGAACCGCTTCGCCAAAAATTCGGGAGAACCAGACTTATATAGAGAAGAGAGCAAAGAAAAGTCGTGCAAGTCAGCAGGATTCTGCGAGCCAATAGCCCTCTCTCATCTGCCGATAAATCGAGAAACCTCTTATATTTCTCCATGGCGTCTGCAGACACTTCATCGCCCTTGCGAAGAATAACGTCGCCCTCGCTAACCCCGACTTCGTAATTAGCCGGTTGGATAGCCGCAATCTTGTGATCTTGAGCCTGTACAGTCTTGGATCGATCCACTGTGCGCAAAAACAATCCTTGACTGGCTAAGGATGAAAAAGCTGCAGCCAATTCATCCCGCAACTGGAGGACCTCGACCGAAGAATTTGAATCGGCCATGGCAATAACGTCCCCCAAAGCCAAACCATCTGCCGGGAAAGGTCCGTCTTCTTCGATTCGGGTACGGACCTCGGATATAAAGTTCGCAAAATGAGGGAAACGAATCCGTACCGGAACCATGTCGAAAAGGAGTTCCAATCCAGCATCTACTCCGCCGATGACAGGTAGATTATTTGCGGTTTCCGACATTCTCTTGGAGATGGCTAAGGTCGCATTTGCCTCGGAAAGGAATTTTTGATCGGACGAAGGGTTCACCAATACACCCGTAGCATGCAGATGGCCCAAGGTTTCGGTCATTTCATCGAAGAGCGAGCGCAAACCTGCTTCGCTCCGAACCAGCCCCAGCACTCTCATTTCCTCGGGTGCAACCTCCAAGCGGAAGGTGACCATCAATTCCTCCCGCAAGGCATCTCGAGCCAAGCTCAAGGATTCGCCCGCCTTCCCCATATTGGCGACCAGTCTATCCTTTAGGAGAATGAGAGACTTGGCAAAGTCTTCCTCTCCGGCAAAATCGCGGGAATACTCCAGAGGCGTCGAAGTACGGGCCCAAGCCTCAAGCTCCCGCCGAAGAACTCCGCTCGAGTACTTGAAATTTCGATCGGAGTAGACGTTTTCGGGCGCCACTTCGCCCAAAGTTCCAACCGTAGGGGGATCCTGCCCCACAAAACAAATGACCACCACGGTAGTCGCAAAAAGAAGAGTCAAACCCGAGAGCCTTAATCGGTGCCGAAGCAAAGGCCCAAAGGAATAGGCTTTCCCATTATGCTCGTCTTCATCATCGTCGGCGGACTTACGGCGCCCGCTGCGACGTCCGTTGCCTCGACGAGATTTCCTAGAAAAGAAGTTAACCATTTTCTTGAGGTCTTTCTCCTTTAGCCTCAACGTCCCGTCGGTTCTTCTCCCCGTAAGCGTCGTAAGCTCGAATGATGTCGCTTACCAAGGGATGCCGCACCACGTCTCGTTCATCGAATCGGTGAAAGGGAATCTTATCCAAGCCCTCTAGAATCTTCACGGCTTGGACTAGTCCTGAGTCCCAGCGTCTGGGAAGATCGATTTGGGTAAGATCGCCCGTCACCACCATTTTGCTCCCCTCCCCCAAACGCGTCAGGAACATCATCATCTGGGAGGACGTTGTATTCTGGGCCTCGTCCAACAAAGCGAAGCACTTGGACAAAGTACGTCCACGGATGTAAGCCAACGGAGCGATTTCGACCACTCCGCTTTCCAGTAACTTCCGAGCTTCCACCCCTCCAAGAGACTCGTCCATGGCATCGTAAAGTGGACGAAGGTAGGGTAATAATTTTTCCTCCAAATCCCCGGGAAGAAATCCAAGTGCCTCACCCGCTTCAACCGCGGGTCGAGCCAAGATGATTTTTTCGACCTCGCCGCGCAACAAAGAATCCAAGGCCGCCGCCATCGCAAGAAAAGTCTTTCCCGTACCCGCCGGGCCAAGGCCAAAGACGACGTCGTTCTCCATGATTTTACGCAGGTATTTTTTTTGACCTAGGTTACGAGGTACCACGCTAGTTTTGTGGAGTTTGAGGACTAGGGGCTTATCGAACAGTTCCCGAAACTCTTCACCCTTGCCCTCCGCCACCTTGCTCAAAATTCTATTGAAATCGCCATTCCGAGGAGAAAAGCCTTGCTCTCGTCCGACACGCAAAAGCTCGAATAATTCCTCACTTCGAGCCAAGGGCTCCTCGTCTCCTTCGATTCGCAACACGCCGCCACGGGCGACGAGAGTCGCACCGAGTGCTTTTTCCACCAAACGCAAGTTCTCGGGATTTTCCCCATAGAGGGAGTGAAGGAAGCGCTCGCTCTCGAATTCGATTTCCGTGAAAGACATGAGCCAGTTATCCAAGCCGAGCGGCAACGCAGGCGCAAAGTTTTTCACAGGTGGCATCAAGGGACTCCGGCAATACTCGAGTATCAGCCAAAACCGGCATGAAATTGGTGTCCGACTTCCAGCGCGGCACGACATGGGCATGCATGTGCGATGGTATTCCCGCTCCGCCGGTAGCGCCTTCGTTGATGCCGATGTTGAAACCATCCGGCGAAAAGGCATCATCCAGGATATCCTGGGCAAATGCTATCAAGTCCATCAAATCCATTCGCTCGTCTGCCCCGAGATCACGCAAGCGAGGAACCTCGCGAAAAGGAACCGCCAGCAAGTGGCCGGGATTGTAGGGATACTTGTTCAAGATAAGGTAAGCGTACTTAGCTCGATGAACAATGTACACGGCCCGATCGTCCCCATGGGCAGGCAACCTGATGAACGGATTACCATCGTCCTCTCCCTCCGATGGAACGCTCAAGTACTCCATCCTCCAATAAGCGTGCAAATTGCGCATCAATCAAAATGAGGAAATAAGATGACTTAAAGTCGAAGTAAACGGCTGAATGACAGACCGGCATGCAAAAAAAGCATAAGGGATGGCTTGGGTTATCCGGATGGATTGAGGAAATCAGAAGTCGCTAAGCCTACCCCGGAGGAAACTGTTGAGCAAGTACGGATTCCGCATGGAATTTTGAAGAATGAGGTTGCCTTAAGACCACCCTAAGCCATGAGAAGGAAATTATGATTCCGTTTAATCCATTCGATCGGTGAAAGTTCTCTTCGTAAGCCCGGAAGTCTCCCCCTTGGCGAGAACAGGAGGACTCGGCGACGTCGTGGGTGCATTGCCGCCTGTGCTGAAGGAAGCGGGCGTGGACGTTCGCGTGATCTGCCCTCTGCATCGGGGTTCCCTCGATGGTCTCAAGAGCAAACGCATCGCAGGTAAACTGCGCATCAGGATTGGCTCCCAACTCTGCTATCCGCGATTAGTGGAAACGCGCCTGCCCGGAACCGATGTCCCCGTCTACCTCATCGAACACAAGGGTTTCTTCGACCGGCCGGACATCTATGCCGGACCCAAAGGGGACTTCCCGGACAATGCCGAACGATCCTTCGTGATTTGTCGATCCGCCATCGACCTTCCGCGACTCGTAGGGTGGACACCCGACGTATATCATGCCCACGACTGGATGGCCGCCGCATTGCCCGCTTGCCTGAACGCAATTCCGGTGCTCAAAGGACAAGTCCGAGCCGCCAGCGTGCTGACAATACATAATCTAGAACACCAAGGATCCTTCTCCCCTGACAAGTTTGAGGTATCAAACTTGCCTCAATCCTACTTTCAAATGGAAGGGTTTGAACACTTTGGCAGGTTAAATCTATTAAAGGGAGGGATTCAGCACGCCGACAAGATTACTACCGTGAGTCCAACTTATGCCGAAGAGATTCGCACCGAAATCCACGGACACGGACTGGACCCCTCTCTCGTCTATCGAGCCGCCGACCTCGTAGGAATTCTCAACGGCATGGACGAAGAAGCATGGAATCCCGCCAAAGACTCGACACTCCCTCACCCGTTCAGCTTGGACACAGTCGAAGCGGGCAAAAAAGCCTGCCGTGAAGCCCTATCGAAAGAATTGAACCTCCCGTACAAACCCTTCCTGCCTCTCTTCGGTGCGGTTTCAAGACTGTACTGGCAAAAAGGTCTCGATGCACTTGCTGATTCGCTACCCAAGTTGCTTGGGAAAAATGAGTTCCAGCTCGCATTGCTAGGTAGTGGAGACCCTGTGCAAGAAAAGGCTTTTTCGAACCTTGCAAATCGTTTTCCGGACAGAGTCAGCATCCACATCGGTTTCGACGACGGGCTCGCTCGACGAATATTCGCCGGCACCGATTTTTTTCTGATGCCGAGCCGATTCGAACCTTGTGGCCTCGCCCAACAATACGCAATGCGGTACGGTTCACTCCCCATAGCAAACAGCACGGGAGGGTTGATCGATACGATCAAGGATCTGAAGAAACACCCAAAAACGGCAAACGGTCTGCTCTTGGCGGACATTAAAGAAGCTTCTCTCCATACTGCATTCAGGAACGCTTGTAAAATATTTGCCGAAGAAAAAAAACTGAAGCTCATGAGGAGGAATGCAATGATGAGAGAGGCATCTTGGAAAGAACCGGCGGAATCCTATGCAGAGGTCTACAAATGGGCTCTGGAGAAAACCTCCAGACCTTCCAAAGCCTTTTGTGGATAACTTTTCGCCTTTCAGCTTGCAGGATAAAAACAGGACACTCTACGGTGAAAGATTTCTTCCTTTTGCCATTGAGCCCAATCGCTTTCCCCCATGTTCAACGGAGGTCCATCTCGCACATTTACTCGAGAAGCAGTTGATTCTTGGCTCCTGAAATTGGCTCGGGCCAATTGGGAACCTCAATTCGAACAATCTGCTTTGGACTCAGGTCGAGAACTCTACCGCCAAGGAGCCATTACCGCCATAGATCTGCAGCTGGACCAAGCCATAGTCTCCAGAAAGATTGAGCGTAAAGAAACTTATTCAGTAATTGAATGGAGCAAGGGAAAACCCGCTATGCGCTTCTCCACCTTGGACTCGGAACTGGGGAGTGCCATCGGAATCGCGGGACTATACGAGATCGAGGAATTGGTGAGCGAGGAACAAGTGCTTCATCCGATACCCGAAGAAGAGGAAGCTGCAAACTCACGGGAGAAAGAGACCTCCGAGGTCGAAAGTTCCGAAACCGAACCAGTCGAGGAAAAAGTTAAATGTGAGCCTGGCTATTCCCTTACCGTAGTTCTAGAAATTTCGACTACCGGAGGGCTGACAGCCATGCCAAACTGGAAGAAAGGACGATCACTAATCCCGGTATACGGGCCAAAATCCAAGCCTAATCTTGAAGGCGTAGAAAGGGAAACCCTTCTAAGTTTTGTGGCTAAGGTGGGCCAACGAGGATTTTCCTTCGAAAAACGAAATGGTCTCTTTCGCCTTAGAAAATGGAAAGCCGTGGCAGAGTTCGCAGAAAACGTGCTACCTCGCTGGCAAAAACAGTTCAGGATCTTGCTAAAGGGAGACGCATCTCTTCTTCCCGAAGGGCAACGCCAGCTGAACTGGGAACTCGAAGCTCGCTCGACGAAAGGCATGGGAATGCGCGTACGAGAAAAGTTTCGCATTAACAACTTTAAGCTGAACGCCGTTCAATCCCGCCGAATTGGTCGAGCTCGAGGAGGCATCACCTTTGTGCCGGGACAGGGTCTGGTGCAACTCGCCACGGAACAATTGGAAGACTTCGAATGGTGGCGTCGCGAACGAGACAGCGGCACACAAACACAGTGGCCACGATACATGCTCTTCTCTCTTTTTGCGCGAAAATATCTAAAGGCAGAGTCCGATGGCGGGCTTGCTCTATGGCAAAAATCAGTAACGGAAGCCGAGAAAGAAACAAGAAACCTTTCGCTACCCGCCTTTATGCGCCCCTATCAGAAAGAGGGAGCAACTCGCTTAAGAACTCTTCACCGACTGGGTTGCCACGGTCTATTGGCTGATGAAATGGGTCTCGGTAAAACGATCCAGACGCTGGCGCTGCTGCAAAAAAACACGGCAAAAGACCTTCCCGACCTCGTGGTCTGTCCCGCCGCCGTCGTCCCCGTGTGGATAAAAGAAGTCAACGAACGTTTTCCCCAAATAAAGGTTCGGGTACTGGGAAAAGGCTCGTTGTTCGAGGATACGGAGGAACGCTGCCTTTGGTTAGCCAGCTACACGCAACTTAGGAGACATCGAGCATCCCTGGACAATGTACAATTTCGTTACGCCGTATTGGACGAAGCGCAGCTCATCAAGAATCCAAAGGCCAAGGTGACGCAAGCCTGCGTGGCGATTCAAGCGGAAAGGCGACTCGCCCTATCGGGCACCCCGATCGAAAACACCCCTCTCGATCTCTGGACTATCTTTCGATACTTGATGCCGGGTCTACTGGGCAGTCGAAGGGAACTGGAACTCGCCCTGCAAGAATCCCCCGGCGAAACTGCCGATCTACTTCGCAACCAAGTCACGCCATTCGTGCTTCGCCGAATAAAAGCCGAAGTGGCAAAAGAACTCCCTCCGAAGTGGGAGACAGACCTGCCCTGCCCCTTGACGGAGGAACAAAGTCGGGAATATCGTATTCTCGTAAACGGCGCCCAAGCCGAACACGGCGATGACCTGCAATCCAGCATAAAGAATGCCCCGACTCATATATTTTCTCTCCTCACTCGACTTCGGCAAACCTGTTGCGACGCCTCCCTCCTTCCTTGGCGAAAGGGCACCACGCCATCGGGAGGCAAAACTGACCTCCTAATGGGAAAACTGCCGGATTTGGTTGCCTCCGGATCCAAAACCTTGATTTTCAGCCAGTTCACTTCCTACTTGGCCATACTCAAAAAATTGATTCGCGAAGCTTTGCCGAACGTACCCCTCTACCAATTGACCGGGAACACGCGCGATCGCGGGGTACCGGTTAAAGCGTTCGAGGAAACGACGGGATCAGCCATAATGCTGGCTTCCCTAAAGGCCGCGGGCCTGGGAGTCACCTTGCGCACGGCGGATTACGTGTTCCTCATGGATCCATGGTGGAATCCAGCGGCCGAAGAGCAGGCGATTGCCCGAGCTCACCGCATCGGTCGTGAAAAGCCCACTTTCGTCTATCGATTGATTGCGAAGGGCAC
>JACNJI010000125.1 GCA_014382645.1 Verrucomicrobiota bacterium
GTGAACCACACCGCCCACCATCCCACTTTGTCATTGCGAGAAGGGTAAAAGCCCCGACGCGGCAATCCAGCGGAACGGTCGGAAAGCCACCTGTTTTCACGTTGTCATTGCGAGGAGACCCGAATGGGGCCACGCGGCAATCCAGCGGACGCTTGGGCAACCCGACGCATCGCAACAGACTGGATTGCCACGCCCTAACGGGCTCGCAATGACAGCGTGGAGTGAGACGATCTTGGCTGGATTGCCACGCCACTTCGTGTCTCGCAATGACAGAAGTGCGGGGGTTGCCGCCCCCCTGACGGGCTTGCGAAACCACTATTCGAAAACCGGCTTGAGTTTCCAGAACTCGTCGAAGAAATCGGCGGCGACTACTTTTCCGGCTGATTCGCCATTTGGTGATTGGTTGAGGTCGAGGATTGCCCAGTCGGGCAGTTTTGGGTTCTGGAGTGAATTTGTGCGATCGTGGGCCTCGCGGAAGGTAGGGCCCGAATTGATCACTACGTATTTGGTGGAAGAGAGGGGATTAGGGTGTATGAGGAGAGGCAGGTGGTGATCCGAGGGAAAGCTGCTTTTGCCTGCTATGACGGCATCGCCTTTCCAGGTGACGGGTAGCTTGCCCGCGACCTTGGCGATGAGGTGGTTGTTGGCGGGAGTACCCCAAAGGACGAGGTGGCGACCGGCAATATCGGCTTCGTTCACTTCATAGGCTTTCTTGATTGGGAGCTCACCTCGAAAGAGTTCTCGCCAGCGTTTTTGAAGGTGAGCGATTTCGAAAGCGACCCATCGATCGATTAGCTCATTGCCCGAAGGACGGTCGGGAGCAACCACGAGAAAACGGGACAGGAAGGCGTCGTCGATGGGACCTTGCAGACCGTGTCTCTTCCGGAGGACGTCGGGCGGTGATCCGATGCTCCAAGTTCCGTCGGGTTTTCTAAGGAGCGGGACGGAGAAAAGGTTGGGGGGGACTTGGATATCGGTACCATCAATTTCAAGGGAGAAACCGCCCCGAGCTCCACAGCAACTTGGATTTGGGTGCATGAGCAAGAGAGAGGAAATGTTTTTCGTGGTCGCTTCCACGGCCCCGGCCTCAGACTCGTACGAGGCGTCGACTCGGGAATCCTTCCAATGTTCGAGGAGGCCGGTGAGGTAGATCCATTGGATGCGATTATGCCTGAGAGTTTGAGTCTGAATATGGACTGCCTGAGGATTAGGTTCGCGTCCGAACTCGAAGGCCTTGCGAACGAGAGCGAGGACCTCCTTCTTGGAGGCATCGTCGTACTTGTGGCCCATCTTGGGACCGATGAGGTGGGTGAGTTCACGGTCGTGGGCGGCGAAGGCCTCTGCCATTACGTCGGCGGCCTGTTTCTGTTTGTCGATTTCCCCGCTGTAGGCGATGACGGGGAAGTTGAAGAGGTTGCGAGCGTAGCCGGGAACGTCGTGCAAGCCCCAAAGGCGCTGTTCGTACCAAGGCGGGTAATTTTCCTTGGTGAGCCGATTGTATCGGGCGGTCTCGGCAAATCCCGCTCCGGCATGCACGACCGCCCACTTGTCCGCGTAACGGGCTCCGAGATGCCAAGCGCCGGCTCCTCCCATGGAGAACCCCATCAGGGCGATGCGAGCCTTGTCTATGTGGTATTCCTTCTTCACGGCCTCGATTGCCTCTAACACGTCGGTCTCGCCCGCGGATTTGTAGCCGATGCACTGTCGACCGAAGGGATGGAGCACAATGCCGTCGTCGATGGCGAAATTCCCCGGTCGCGACATGCGTTGCCCGATGAAGTGGAGATCGGTGTTCTTGTCGCCGCGTCCATGTAACCACACGTACAGGGGGACGGGACGATTGAGTTGCAGCTTTTCCGGTACCTCGAGACCGTAGGGTTGTACGGAATCGTCGATCTTCGAACGAAAGCCTCGGACCACGAGAGGTTTTGCAGAGGTCCAAGGCGTTTCGCCTTCGATCAAGGACGCTGCCCGAACATCGGCTTCGTCGAGCAGTTTGTCGGCAAGAGCGAAATGCTTCTTGTCGTAGAACTCGCCATTGAGCAGCGCGAAGCGGACAGCCTTGCGGAAGACGGCGACGTCGGGGTGATTCCTTATGCTTTCGGGAGATTCCGCAGCCTTGGCCAAACGAGCCTGCAGGCGGTTTCGCACCTCGTCGGGTATCTCTATTCCCTGCGGAGGAATGCGGCGAGGAATAGGCGGGATGTCTTCGGCTCCGACGGAGGTTAACGCGGGGAACAGGGAGAGGAGACACAAAAAGGTAATTTTCATTTCGAGAGGACTTGTTCGAGTTTGCGGATCAGGTCGGTGCGTCGAGCCAGGGTTTTGTCGTTTCGAATAGCCATGGCGAATGCGGTGGGATCGCCGACGAAGATCACTTTTCTTTTGGCCCGAGTGAGTCCGGTATAGACGAGGTTTCTTTGGAGCATCATGTAGTGCTGCTTGAGCAGGGGAAAGACAACGACCGGGTATTCGCTGCCTTGGCTCTTGTGAACGGAAATGGCGTAGGCCGGTTGAAGGTCGGCGACCTCAAGTCGCTCGAAGGAAACGGCGCGACCATCGAAATCCACTTCCACCGTGCTGGCCATGGTGTCGACCGAGGTGATGGAACCTAGGTCGCCGTTGAAGACGTCCTTGTCGTAGTTGTTTCGGGTCTGGATCACCTTGTCGCCTTCACGAAAAAGAGTTTGGCCGAATACGTGAGTGGCGCCTTTGGGGTTGAGGGCTTCGCGAAGTTTGTCGTTTAGGTTGGCAATTCCCGCGATTCCTCTGTGAAGAGGGGCGAGAACTTGAATTTCGTGAAACGAGTTCAATTGAAGTTTTCGAGGAAGTACGTCGCGGCAGAGACGGCAGACGGCATCGACGCAGGCATCGGGGTCCAGAGCGCGCACGAAGTGCACGTCGAGCGCCGGGTCGAGGAGTGCGGGATCGTCAATCGGGGTAGGGCAGGCCGTCCGGCCTGCCAGAATGCCGTGAGCGGTGCCAACGATACCACTGTCCTCCTTCTGACGAAAAGTGACTTGTAGTCGAGTAACGGGTATTTGGCCGCTTTCGATGAGATCCTTTAGGACATTTCCGGAACCAACGGAGGGAAGCTGATCGGCATCTCCGACGAGCAACAGGTGAGCCTGCGCCGGAATAGCTCGAACGAGGGCGGCGGCCAAGCGGACGTCGAGCATGCTGGCCTCGTCCATGACTACGAAGTCGCAGGACAGCGGCTTGTTCTCGTTGGCGGTGAAGCCGCCTGCAGATGGATCGAACTGGAGCAAGCGATGAACCGTTTGAGAAAAGTGAGAGGTGGTTTCCGCCATGCGTCGAGAGGCGCGACCGGTGGGCGCCGTAAGCTGAACGCGTACCTTCTTGGCCTTGAGGATGGCGACGAGAGCCTGAAGGATGGTGGTTTTTCCCGTGCCCGGACCTCCCGTGAGGATGGAGACCTTCGACGAGAGAGCGGTCTTCAAGCCTTCCGCTTGCTCGGCAGCGAATCCAAAACCGGCTTTTCCCTGGGCCCAGTCCACCGCTTTGTCTCTCAGGATTGGTGGAAGGCAGGAAGGCGCCGCCAAGAGCTTGCCCAGAGATTGGGCGGTTACCTGTTCGGCACGAGCGGTCGAAGGTTGCTGAAATACCTCGGGTTCGCATTCAACGAGATCGGCGGAACTTTTCAAGGCATCCAAACGGGAACTGACCTCAGCCGGGTGAACCTCCAATACGCCGACCGCCTTATCGATGAGATCCTGCCGGCCGGCGCAAGTGTGCCCATCTCCTTCCAGTTCGTCCATGGCGTGCAGGATTCCGGCGTCTATTCGCTCGGGGCCATTGGTGGACACCCCAAGGTTGAGGGCGATCTTGTCGGCCGTCTTGAAGCCGATGCCCTTGACGTCGCGGGCGATGCGATAAGGCTCGTTCTCCAAGATGGTCTGGGCCTCGTTCCCGTACTTTCGGACGAGGCGCAGGCAGAGGGCGTCGGTTACGCCGTAGGTCTGTAGAAACATCATCACTTCCCGCACCGCCTTCTGTTCCTCCCAAGCCTCCTTGATGCTTCGTACGCGTTTCTTGCCAATGCCGGGGACGTCGAAGAGGCGAGCGGACTCCTCGGAAATGATTCGTAGCGTATCGGCCCCAAAGTGGTCTACGATCTTGTTGGCAAAGGTTTTTCCGATGCCGTGAACCATTCCGCTCCCGAGGTATTTCCGAATGCCGTAGGCGGAGGCGGGTAGCATGGTCTCGCACTTTGTGAATCCGAATTGCCTACCGTGCTTGGGATGGTTGGACCAAGTGCCGGCAAGGAGTAGGGTTTCCCCGCACTGCACTTTCGGAGCTTTGCCGACGGCCGTTACCTCCTGACCATCTTCTCCGCTGCGGAGCTTACCTATGAGGTATCCGTTTTCCTCGTTGTAGAAAGTAATGCGCTCGAGGACACCTTCGAGCGACTTGGCGGAGTTGTCTGCTTTTGGGTTTTGCGGCAAGGTCAGGTTTCGTCTGCGTTAGTTCGGTGACCATTGAGGCGGACGCCGTACCAATCGATTTTTCGAGTAAAGTACATAGCCCCCGCCAAGACCGCAAACAAGCCGAGACTTCCCATAAGCAAGGCATAGCTCTCCAACTGCAGTATGACGTATAGATAACCGTAGAGGATCACGAGCACGGCACCTACGGTACCGCCGAGACGAGCACTGCCTAGAATGGAGCAAGCGTATCCCGCGATCAGAAGTACCACTCCCGAGGTAGAGGCTGCATAAGCGAGATCGAACCCGAAATGCTCGGAGAGCGACAACAAGAGAAGGTAAAAAACGAGAACGGCAAAGCCAACCAAGATATATTGAATGGGATGCACTTGGGCCTTCTGCAGGATTTCCGAGAAGAAGAAAGCAGCGAAGGCAAAACATAGAAAAAGAATGGAGTACTTGGCCATTCGGCTGGTCTTTTGGTATACGTCCGTCGGAAGGTAGAAGCGTATGCCAAAGGAGGAATTACCCAAGACGTTGCTAGGGCCCGAAAACGAGAACTCCGGTCCACCTTCTCCGCGAAAACCCTTGTAGGAATTACCATCCCATGCTTGCTCTCCGTTCCCTTCCGGGGCACTCCCATTCCATGCCTGCGGTATGGGGCGATTGAGGTGAAGCACTTTCCACGAGGCCGAAAACCCGTCTTGGCTAATGTTTTTCTCCAGGGGAAGAAAAGCCCCGTCGAAACTAGGCGAAGACCATGTGGAGCTGACCGAAACGGAGGTCGTTTTACCGATGGGCGAAAAGGCAAGTGAGGAACTGCCGTCCAGACGAAGGTCGATAAGGAATTCTCGGGACTCGTTGTCGTCGGAGAGGTCCACTTTCGCTTTTATTCCCGAGGTAATGACCTGCTGGGTGGGCAACCCCGGCATGGGCAGCAATTCATTTTCCATAAAGATTATACTCGTATCTTCACGAATGCCTCGAGAGTCGGAGATGCCGACCGTAAGCCAAGCCTTGTCCTTGTGGATATCGTCTTCGGCGACTTCAGCGATCTCCCAGTCGAGCTTTGGGAAATGCCCCTTCAGTACGAGGGAGGATTTGTAGACTACGGATTCGTAAATCCCGCGATGCCGAGTTTCGGGAATTACGGAACCATTTACCTCCAAGACTTCCGGTAAAAAGTGCAGGTAGCGAGTTTCTCGAAAGGTCTGTACTCGATTGTTTGAGTTGCTCGTAACCGTAACGGAATAAGGAACGGTCAGGATCGGCCCGATGATGGTCTGGTCAAGTCCCCACTTGGCGCTGATTTCGCGAGTGACGCTTTCTCGCCGATCCTCCCGTTCTTCGATGATCAAAAAGAGAGGGATCGTAAGCATGAGCAAACCCACCACAAGAATGGCGATAACCACCAGCTTGAAGGTCAGGGAATTGCGAAGTGAATTAATTGGAGGAGGACCCATGATCGTTGATTGTTATAAGTATTAACCTGCAGTCCATAAGACCAAGGGCAACTGCATTTCGTTCACAGTCCCAAATAATTGGCAGGCGATCCAATTAAGGGAAGAACCGCTTAGGTTCTCGTTCGATTGAAAGCGCTGACCAAGGCCATTATGCCGCTCTTCTCGATGCTGGAGTCTATGCCGCAGCCGTAGGCTACTCGTCCTGAATTAGTCTGTAACTGTACGAAGGCGGCGGACTCGGTGGCGGAACCACCGCCGATGGAGTGCTGGCGGTAATCGGTCAGCTCGAAGTCCTTTAGGTTTTCGTTATCCAGAGCATGAACGAAGGCATTGATTGGACCGTTGCCTTGACCTTCTATTTGACGGGATTCGCCTTCGAATTCTATTTTGGCGGAACAGGTGATATCGTTTCCTTCACCGGGAATCTTTTTCGTTTCGTAGGAGACGAGAAGGATGGGAAGGTTCTTCTCCAGAAATTCAGCCTTGAAGGTTTCGTAGATTTCTTGGGCGGCGAGTTCGCGAGACTCGGAGTCGGCTTTCTCATTCACCAGCACGCCCACCTCGGGGTGCATGGACTTGGGGAGTTCGATCCCGAATTCACGTGAGAGCACGTAAGCGACACCGCCTTTGCCGCTTTGACTGTTTATGCGAATAATCGCTTCGTAGCTTCGTCCCAGATCGCGAGGGTCGATGGCAAGGTACGGGACCTGCCAGTGATTGTCGTCGGAATCGCCTTCCTTGGATCGTAGGTCCATGCCTTTCTTGATGGCGTCCTGATGGGAACCAGAGAACGCGGTAAAGACGAGATCCCCGCCGTAGGGGTGCCGCTCGTGTACGGTCATCCCCGTGGTGCGTTCGTAGGTTTCGCGTATGTCGTCCAAATCGCCCAAGTCCAAGCCGGGATGCAAACCTTGCGAATACATGTTCAGGGCCGCCGTGACCACGTCGAGGTTGCCCGTGCGTTCTCCGTTGCCGAACAGTGTGCCTTCCACACGATCAGCTCCTGCTAACAGTCCAAGTTCGGTTGCTGCGGTGCCGGTGCCACGATCGTTGTGAGTGTGGAGACTGACGAGAGCCTTGTTTCGTTCCTTGAGGTTGCGGCAAAACCATTCGATTTGGTCGGCATGCACGTTTGGCGTGAATAGCTCCACGGTCGCAGGGAGATTGAGAATGATGGGGTCTTCCTCGGTCGGTCCCCATGCTTCCATGACCGCTTCGCAAACCTCGAGAGCATAGTCTACCTCGGTGTCCGAAAAACTTTCGGGAGAGTACTCCAGCCTCACTTCGGTACCATCCAGTTCGGGCAGCAAATCACGAACAAGCTTCACGCCGTCCACCGCGATCTGCTTGATCTGTTCTTTCGACATTCCGAAAGTGACGCGCCTCTGGAGGGGCGAGGTGGAATTATATACGTGTACGATGGCCTTTTTCGCGCCTTTCAAGCTTTCGAATGTGCGGCGAATGAGATGCTCTCTAGCTTGCGTGAGCACTTGAAGAGCCACACCATCGGGAACACGGTCCTCTTCGATGAGCTTGCGGGCAAAGTCGAATTCCGTCTGGGCGGCCGATGGAAACCCCACCTCGATTTCCTTGAATCCAATTTTTGCCAGCAGATCGAAAAGTTCCAGCTTTTGTTCCACTCCCATAGGAATGGGGAGGGCTTGGTTACCGTCTCGCAGGTCCACACTGCACCAGATGGGCACGCGATCAATTACCTTGTCGGGCCATTGACGGTCAGGCAGGTCGATCGTTCCCCATGGGCGATACTTGGTTATGGGAGGAGTCTGCATACTAAAGGTCTTCATTACTATCGGATAACACATTCGATGAAAAGAGGAAACCCGACCTTGAGATGGTCGTTGCGAGCAATGCCCTCCTTCTTATGCTGTATTATTTGCGAATGAGTGAATCCTCCACAGATAGCAACGCCCTAGCCGACAAAACCATCGTACTTGGGGTATCCGGTTCAATTGCCGCCTACAAGGCTGCAGACCTAACGAGTGATCTGCGACGCCTCGGAGCGGATGTCTTCGTCGTGATGACGCGAGCCGCC
The DNA here is from genome assembly GCA_014382645.1 of Verrucomicrobiota bacterium. GTDB lineage: Bacteria > Verrucomicrobiota > Verrucomicrobiia > Opitutales > Seribacteraceae. The sequence continues at coordinate 7,962 of JACNJI010000125.1, forward strand.
CGCGAGTTCATCGGTCCGATTACCCTGCAGACCCTTTCGCGCAACCCCGTGGTCACCGACCTTTGGAAGGAAGGGGATGGTTGGCAACCGGGGCACATCGAGCTTGCCGACAAGGCCGACCTGCTGTTGGTTGCGCCCGCAACGGCCGACCTGATCGCCCAATTCGCCAACGGCTTGGCTCCCGATGTCCTTTCGTCCATTCATCTCGCCACTCGCGCAAAGATTGTGCGGGCCCCCGCCATGCACGGCAAGATGTACGAACAGCCCGC
>JACNJI010000210.1 GCA_014382645.1 Verrucomicrobiota bacterium
CTTCGCTGCGGTTGCCGTACCGAAAATGCCGCCGAGAGTTTTTACCTGAGCTCCCTTTCAGAGAGACTGTCCCATCTTGTCGTGCTGTTTCTGTTTCTTTCTCTGAGGCGCGATCAGTAAAAAGTAGAAGGCAACGAGAATAAGAATCATGGGAAGAAAAGACATAATGCCTCCGCCCCCCTGTTGGTCGCCTCCGGGAGCCATTGCTAACCACACTTGGTGTTCGATCAATTTATCACACATCATAATTTTCTGAAAAAGGTAAATATGTTACCTACTCTGCCTGCCTTGGCAAGCCTATGATGGCTAGATTTACAAATGTCGTCTTAAGCAATTCAAGAAGATCCCGTTGAGGTTTTGTGCTCCGGGAAAAACTCTTTTGGCAAACCTCTTATGTGAATGTCCTGTTGGGGGAAGGGTATTTCAATTCCTCCATCCTTAAAGCGATCCCATACGGCTAAAAGTAATTCGCTACGCACGTTGCCAACGCCGTTGGATGGGTCTTCTATCCAAAAACGTAATTCAAGATCTACCGAGTTGTCCCCAAAACCCGTAACAAGGCAGCGTGGTTCATGACTATTTATAATTCGAGGTATTGATCTTGCGGCGTCTAAGCATAAATCAATGGCTTGCCTAGGGTCTGAGTCGTAAGAAATGCCAATGGGTACTCTGACTCGGACGTTCTTGTCGCTGAATGACCAGTTGATAACCTTGTTAGTGATTAAGTTCTCGTTTGGGATTAGGTGTTCCTTGCCGTCACGGGTAATTACTGATGCGTATCGAGCTCGTAGTGAATTTATCCATCCGTAGGTACCGTCGATCTCGGTGACGTCGCCCGGCTTTATCGAGCGGTCCAGCAGCAATATGAGTCCGCTGACCAAGTTTGAAACCACCTTTTGTAGGCCAAAACCTATGCCTACGCCGACCGCACCGCCAAGTAATGCAAAAGAGGATAAATCCAGTCCAACGGTGGACAGGGCTACGGCAAAGGAGAAAAAGACAAGACCTATCCGCATGATCTTGCCCAGTAGAACCTGGAGGGATGGCGGAAGGTGAGGGAGTTGACGTATGCGGGTTTCACCTGCTGTTGCGAGCATTGAAGTGCCCCATAGTAAGCCCAGTAAAATGCATATGCCGTTGAGTAAGTCTAAGACTGAAATTTCGGTGCTTCCGATGCTGAAACCCAATTTCCTCAGCAAGTCTACCGTTGCTCCCAAAAGTCCGAAACTGTGTAGGGCGGCAACTCCGAAAGCCACTACGGCTACCAATCGCAGCCACGCCCGGCTTCTTATGAAACCTGATACTAGCCGAAAAATCCCCCAAGCGCCGGCGACGCTAGTGAATGGTCGAATAAGGTCACGAGTGGGCATGTGGTATTCGTAAAAAACGATTACCGTCAGCAAGCAAAGAGACAAAAGGAATAGCGGGGCAACCATTCGCTCAAGTGCCGCCCAGATCTTCCGCAGCAAAGGAGGGGAATCAGGATTCTCCGCTAGGGGATGAATACGCCATTTTGTTAGGCGAGTGGCAATGAAGGTAACGCAGACCAACCCTGCCATCAACAGCAGTTGCAACCTAACGGAAGGATCATCCAGAAAGGATTGAGCGGTTTCCCAATCCAGGCTTATGGCAAGTGAATCGATTAAGCCCCCGGAGTACATTTTTTATCTATAAGTGAATGAGTCGATGGAAGTGAAATTATCCTACTAAGTACGGCCATGTGATCAACAATTGTAATAAACCGATGAAGAAACCAAGCACTCCTCCTACAATCTCAATAAATCGAAATTCTTTTTTCATGATGGAGAAGAGCATATCCTCCAATTTGTCGCAGGAAAAGCTTTCCACTTTTTCACGCACCGTAGCCTTTACGTCGATTTCGGTTTCAAGTTTTTTTGCGATCTCATCTGATGCTTCGGTTAGCAAATCTTTCAGTTCGGAAAGAAACAGACCGCTCACCTTGGTGATCATCTCATCATTCAGGAACATCGAGAGCATGGGAAATGTCGTTAACAGCTTTTCGCTGATTGTTTTTTCGATGCGTCTAGCCGCGATGCTCGCTATCTCGTCGCTTTCCGCGACTTCGCGGAGTTTGCTTGTTACATCTGACATGGAAAATAGTTGTTCCGAGACGATTTCACCAAGTTTTTCGGCAAGCGCGGTCTGTCGTTTTGGGAACACTCCCTGAATTCGAAGCAGACCTAAGGCATTTATTTCTTTTCGAGGATGGAAGAGCATCTTGACCGCGAGAAAGTTGGTCAACCAGCCTATGCCGCCGGCTATAATCGGAAGTATAAATATCAGTTCTTTTGGTGGCATATGGATGAATTTAAGGCTTTTCCAGTTTTAAAAAAAGGTAATCTTGTGTTAGTAAAGTAGTCGTGGGCAAGGATGTTTTGAGATTTCTTCTCATTCTATTATTCTTATTTTCAGTATCTTGTGCAACATTCGTGATCAAGACAGTGAAGCTCGCCGTTGATCTGACGCTTAAACCCGCAAAAATGCAACTGTTGACGTGATGGAGAAACCCGTTCGCAAAGTTGTCGAAATCTCTAAACTGAAAAATCCACTAAAGGCGTTTTGCTAACTCTTTATTCGTACTGCATAAAAAAAGGCCGCATGGGCGGCCTTTTTGATGTTTCAAGGCTGGGTATTCGTTAGGTTATTGGTGTTGTAGCTTCCAATTTCAGTGAAGCAGAATTGATACAGTAACGAAGACCTGTCGGAGGAGGACCGTCCGGGAATATGTGACCGATGTGCGATCCGCAGTTGGTGCAAGTCGCCTCTTCTCGGATCATGCCGTTACTGGTGTCCGTTCGCTTAGTTACAGTTTCGGAATCTATTGCCTCCCGGAAACTTGGCCATCCCGAACCTGAATCGTACTTTGCCGTTGAACTGAACAGCGAAACTCCGCAAGCAACGCAGCTGTATGTCCCCTCAACCTTACAGTCCCAGTACTTACCCGTGAAAGGTCTTTCAGTCCCACCTCCGCAACAGACAAACCGCTGTTCCTCTGTGAGGTGAGAAATGTCGCAACTTAAATTTTTCCCAGGAGAAGAACTCATCAGAATGGCCCTATTTTCTTGGCCTTGCTCCAAAACCTCCACTGTTCCCGAATCCACGATTACGTTTGCGCGAAGCCGGGATCGAAGAAGGTAGCATCTCTGAAGGGGACTCGCGGTAAGGGAATCCTTCGAGTTCCTCTCTCGGCAACGAGTTCCCTAGCAATTTTTCGATGGCATCAACTCTAGGCAAGTCATCAGGAGAAAATAACGTAAATGCCTCTCCTTCAGTTTTTGCTCGTCCGGTTCTGCCGATTCGATGGATATAGTCTTCCGAATGCTGCGGTACATCATAATTAATCACATGCGTTACATTGGAAATGTCAAGTCCTCTGGAAGCAACGTCAGTGGCTGATAAAATTTTGACCTTCCCCGTCTTAAAGTCCTGAAGGGCTTTCGTCCTTTCGGATTGTCGCATGTCGGAATGTAGTACACTCACTTCTCTACCATGCTCCTGCAGCCACCTGCTTATCCTGTCGGTTCCTCTCCTTGTTTGAAAAAAGATGATCAAACTGTCGAACTTTATAGTTTTTAGAAGAGCTACCAACAAATCGAATTTCTGGATGGCGGGTACAGGAAAGAGTGCATGTCTTACCGTTTCGGCCGCAGAAATGTTGATGTCAATTTTGATTACTGCAGGGTCCTTAAGAGCCCAGTCAGCTAATCTCCGAACTGAATCTGGTATTGTTGCCGAAAATAGTAGGGTTTGCCTAGTCCGAGGGGTCTTTTGTATAATCTTAGTTACATCTTCGATAAAGCCCATGTCCAGCATGCGGTCGACTTCGTCGAGAATCAATATTTCTATGTTCTTTAGGTTCAAGTTGCCCTGACCAATATGATCGATAAGGCGACCTGGGGTCGCCACCACGATATCGGGACCTGCTTCAAGTTGTTCGAGTTGTTTGCCATATTTCACGCCACCGTACAGCAACGCCATATTTAAACCCAAGTTCTTCCCGTAGTCCCTAAAGTTTTCTTCAATTTGAATGGCAAGTTCTCTAGTTGGCGCCAAAGCCAATACACGACAAGCGCCGTGCTTACCCAATCGATGCAAGGTCGGCAATGCAAAGGCAGCTGTTTTACCAGTTCCGGTCTGTGCGGAACCCACCAAATCACGACCCTCTAAAATAATTGGAATTGCGTCCAATTGAATAGGGGTAGGTTCTTCATAACCTCGCTCGGCAACTGTTTGAACAATCTTATCGCTGAGACCAAGTGTGGCAAAATTCATATTTTTGTCTTTGTAATGAGGCAGGGTAGGTTATTTATCAAATAACTCGGAAGACCCAAAATGGAAGTAACCCTTAAGCACAAGCATAATCCTAAATATCGAGGACGAATCGCTCCCACACCGTCAGGCTATCTCCACGAAGGTCATGCTCGAACCTTTCGTGTCGCATGGCAACGGGCACGAGATGCAGGAGGTGCGTTAATCTTTCGAAACGACGACCTTGATGCCGATCGATGTCGACCTGAATTCGCAAGGGCTGCGATCGAGGATCTCAGGAGTTTGGGATTGGATTGGGATGAAGGTCCTGATGTCGGTGGAACTTATGGTCCGTACAGCCAAAGTGAAAGGGATGAACATTACCTCGACGCATGGCAAACATTAAGAGATTCAGGTATGATTTATCCATGCAGAAGTTCGCGAAGTGAGATAAAAGCCTTCAATCAAAAGTCAATGGATGGAGAAGAATTTCTTTTTCCACCTCAGCTACAACCCCAAGAAACCGAATTACCACTACCCAAAGCACCAGGTAAAGTAAATTGGAGGTTTCGTACGACTCCATCGGAAGAAATTTCATTTATGGATAGAAATTTAGGCGTACAAATACTTAAAGTAGGAGAAGATTTATCCGATTTTATAATTTGGCGAAAGAATGGACGACCATCGTACGAATTGGCTACGGTAGTCGATGAAATAACTATGTGCATCACTGAAATTGTTCGTGGCTCTGACTTACTTAAGTCATCAGCGAGGCAGACTCTTGTTTTTTCGGCTTTAGAGGCAACTCCGCCAGAATTTTATCACTGTGAAATAATGATGGACGAGAATGGTCGAAAACTGTCTAAGTCTGATAGAACTCTACCTCGACTCTCTCTTTCTTTTTGAGTATTCTTTAGCTTTCACAACTGATAGGAATTCATACTGTCCGTGGAGACGAGCAAAGACATAACCCGGCCATCCGTCTAAAAAACCTTTTTGCCAGATGTATACGTAAAGAAAGCGTAATGTCGGACGAAAAGGTAGCATCCTGAAAATCCTTCGTAAGCGCCTTTTGACCTTCACCTGGTCGTTCTGGAGTGAATGCGGATCGTCCTTACATGTGCTCTCGACCACTGCTTCCCAATTGGAATAGCGATTATGCTTTTCCACAAAGCTCTCAATGGTAGGAAACGCGTGATGGTCCATGATGGTTCGAAGTCTTCCCGTTGTTCCTTTCACCACAATATGCTCGTGGATCTCATGATCCCCGCTGCCCGTTTCGGCCTCAGTGATTTTCTCGTATTTTCCCAACCGATGTTTGAACAAGCGTAGGTTCCAGTTCGGAAAGTACGCATGCCGCAGTGGACGTCCCATGAAGAAATAGCGTCGGTTAATCCAATAACCCGCATTGGTGACTTGTGGGTTTTGTACTATCTCACGAATTTCTTCTTCCGCTTCCGGAGGCAGGCATTCGTCCGCATCGAGAATGAGCACCCATTTGTTTTCGAAGGGAAGGTTTTCTATAGCCCAGTTCTTTTTTTTTGGCCACCCGCCTTTGTAGTGAAACTGAACGACTTTAGCTCCAAGATTTTCAGCAATCTCAACGGTACGATCCGTGCTTTGAGAATCGACCACGAAAGCTTCGTCGACCCATGGCACCGAGTTCAAGCATCGCTTAATGTTGCCCTCCTCGTTCTTGCAAGGAACAATTAATGAAACCTGAACTGTAGAGGAATTCACGATTCTAGGATTTTCCGAATTTTCGATTCAGCGAGAGGACCATTCGGATGCCATGCGAATAGGTTGTTTGTTTTAGTACCAACGGATTCATTTCTTTCAGCATCCAAAATAGAGTAACCTAAATCTTTCAGGAAGTCTATTGCCTGTTCTTGCTTTGGAGGAAAGGACTCCATGATGATAAGAGGTTTGTCGCTTTTTAGGGAACTTTTACCGCCGCGCAATACTTCGTTCTCGTGACCCTCGACGTCGATTTTGATTAAGTGAGGTTTTGTTTGCTCTGTTACAAATGAATCAAGAGTTTCACGTCGGACATCGATAGTTGTAGTTGCATGACCGAGATATTTTTCTACCCAAGGTGTATCTCCGTTCGATATCATCCCGGTCGCAGAGGTATACGAATCCTTTTGAAAGCATACTTGCCCTGCTTTATCGCTCAGGGCTACTCCCTCTATTCTTACATTTTTCAAGTCGGAGTTAGAGATAGTCATACGAAGGAGTTCAATGTTCTCGGGGTCGGGTTCAAAGGCGATGACGGAAGCGTCTGAGCTTGCCTCTGAAATCTGCCAGGCATATCTCCCGTGATTTGCTCCAACGTCATAGAAGTTGATAGCAGGTTCAATCTTCTTCAGTGCTCCGATGAGTAATCCGAATAAGTTCGTGATCTCCGGTTCTATCTTACTCTTGTTCCATCGCACGGATGCATGGGTAACCGGTCGTATGGCGACAGGGAATCGATATCCAATGTTACATAACTTTGGTTTGTTGAAGCGGCTTTGCAAAAGTTTTGAAAATGCACGGGTTTTCCGCAAACAGTGCAAAGGAGAAGAAAAGAAAAGGGGGATGTCCACTACTTTGATTCAACCAGCCTTTGGTATAAGTTTTCATAAGCTTGGGCGCATTCCCTTGCTTTGGGAATATGTGGCGGAGGTCCATTTGTCCTATCGGCATCCAAGACCTCTTTGATTTTTGCAACTATGTCTTTTGTGCTCATGGGATCGACGTAAGTGGCGGACGATCCCAGAATGTCATCCATTGCACCAGTTCTCGACGCTATAACGGAACACCCCAAGGATCTAGCCTCCAAGGGAGGCCAGCCAAATCCTTCTATTAGGGAAGGAAATATCAATGCATTGGCGTGTTCGTAGAGGGTTTGGAGTCCGGATTCGGATAAATCGGAAAGGACTATCAACTCATTGGGGTTATTTTTAAGCCACCTCTCTGTTTTCTCAGTCAGTTCTTCCGGTTGAGGCACCGGACCAACGAGAACGAGCTTAAGATTATTGAAGTTCCCTCCTTCTTTTACATCAACAAAGGCTTTAAACAGTCTCTTCCTGTTTTTGTACCACGCTGAACTTCCAACATGCAAAAGGAAGCTAGTCCCCATCAGGTTGAATGGCAGTTCTCCGATGGAATTGTCGTCGACACGTTTCGATTGAACTCCGAGATGAATCACAGCCGAACGACCTTTTGAGGAGGGTGTGATTCGATTCAAATCCATTTCCGTCCGGGATGAATCGCAGCCATAGGCATCAGCATAGGAAAGTGAGCGATGAATCCAATTTTGCAACCGTTTACCATTCGCAGATGTTTTGGGGGCTTTGGGGAATTCGTTCCGAGCGGTCCGTAGAGCGATCAAGTCATGGCAAGTCAACAGCTTTGGTATCGATGTGAGCCTTTTGATCTTCGGTAGGTAAACGGAATTGGAGTGATCGATAACGTGTGCAAGCTCGATTGGGTTTGACTTGCATTGTAAGCGACGGGTCAGGGATCGAGGAAACAAAAGGTACTTGTCGAGGTAGCCTGCCCATTTTTTCCAATTGTCCGATGGGCAGAGCTTGCGGAGATGGGCTTTCGGGTGAATCTCCTCGAGGTTCACTCCATCTTCTGGAAGGTGGGATAGGAGCAAGTCTGCAAAACGGAGCATGCTTCGCTGCCGGTCTTCACGGTAGTTGGTAAGCAGAAGAACTCGAATGGCCTTAGCCATTAAGCTGGTTTCTTGGCTAGGGCGGCGGCAAGACATAAGCCACTACCAAAAGCTGCAAATCCAAGGTTTGTAGATTGCCCTAAGGGACTAAACAGAATTATTGGGCCGGCAGCACCAAATAAGAATATGGGGAGGTAACTGTCTTTTTTTATGCAATTGATGCATGTTTTTAGCAAATCTTTCGCAATCCAAATTCTCCACAGCACAAAAAGAATTCCTATCA
>JACNJI010000186.1 GCA_014382645.1 Verrucomicrobiota bacterium
TGATGGAAATGGATTCGCTCATCAAGGGTCTTTGGTTCTATTCAGTTCGTCCCGGTATTCCTTGCCGGCATTGAGCCAGGACCGAATCTCGCTGTCGTTTTGTGTACGAAGAGCTTCACGCAGCAAACCACAAGTGTTCTCGAAGGACTCGAGCGCTAAGAGTACGGCTTCACGATTCAGGAGAAAGATTTCTTCCCATAATTGAGGGTTGCCCGATGCGATACGCGTGGTGTCGCGTAACCCTTGGCCCGCAAGCTTCCCCCATGTCGGGGACTTGTTCCCGAGAAGGTGACAAAGCCCGGAGGCCACGGCGTGCGGAAGGTGGCTCAAATGGGCTACGATTTCGTCGTGCTCATTTGGAGTAGCAATTGTAACCGACATACCGATTGTCTGCCAAAAGTTTGAAACTAGTTCCAAGCTTTCTACCGAAATGTCTTTCCCCGAAGTAACAAAGCATGGGCGTTTATCGAAAAGGTCTGGACTGGCATTATTCATTCCCGCTTTCTCCGATCCAGCCATGGGGTGTGACCCTACGAAGGTGGCATCGGAGGTAGGAAATACCTTTTCTGCGGCTTGGCAAATCGCACCTTTCACACTTCCTACGTCAGTTGCCACGCAACCCGGGGGGGCAACCCTAGCTATCTCTGCGAGAACGGCTTCGATATGTCGAACGGGGGTGCATACGACAACGAAGTCGCTTCCCTTTACCGCTTCAGCAATTTCCGAATGGTCGGTATCACACCAATCGAGACGTCGACACGCCTCCCTAATCTCCGGGCGTCTAGCCCAGACGTTAATCTCTCGGGCCAGGCCTTTTGCCTTTATGGCCATGCCGAGAGAGGTTCCGAGCAAGCCCGGGCCTATAATGGTAATTTGATTAAACACTTATCCACTACCTTCTCCCAAAGGGCCAACCCTCCTCGCAAGAAAATAAGTTCGCTCGTGCTTGTTTGTGGGTCCATTGCTGAAGGTTTATCATGAAGTACGATGAACCCGATAAGGACGAAGAAGACGACTGGGGGCAACCGCCGGCTCCCAAAACGCCCGAAAACTTGGCCAAGGCTCACAAGGCTCAGTTAATATTGGCTGTGGTTGCGGGAATAGGAATTATTTTGCCTTTTCTGTTATTGTTTCTCATTTACGGTCCCTCGTCTTGCGGGCTTTCCGTTTGACGATTTGGCCTGTCCTGAAGAGAGTAAATCCTATGGCAAACAATAAAGATTCCAATGCTCGACGCGGTGGTTTGCGCCTTGAGGCGATCCTAATGCTGGCCTGCCTCTGCTTGGCACTTTTACTGACGGTGCCCATCTACAACTCGCTTAACCCCAGTGCTTTTCCAAGGCAAGATCAGGATGAGCAAAACTCCACGGAAGCAAATACGAGTAAAGAGCTTTTGCGGGAAGTCGAGCCTGTGATCCTTCAAGCTCCCGAGGAGTAAACCGCCGTTAATTGCTTTCCTTGTTCAGGACCTTGGGCATGAAAAAGAATCTTTTGATTGTCGCCGGGCTAGTGCTTTGTGCATTTGCAATCTTGGGTCTGGCCTATTGGTTGACGGTCTCCATCGGCGGTCCTGAAGCTGAACAATGGCTTTTCGGGCACTGGAAGTCATTCGAAACCTTTCTTTTGGCAAATGGTTTTTGGCTTTTTGCCGCCATCGCAGTTTTGCCCGCTCTAATCTTGCCAGTGGCTCCTCTGTTAACCTTGGCCGGAATCTGGGGTGGAGAGAAAGGAGCTTGGCTCGCTTGCACCTATGCATCTCTCGCCGTTATCGTGAACTTGTCTTGGACTTACTGGCTCGCGGCGGGTCCGGGTCGAGGTCTGATCGAACGCTTATTAAGTCGCACAAAGTACGAGATTCCCGTGCCGGATAAGGAGAATGAGTTCGTCTGGACTCTTGTCCTGCGTTTGACGCCGGGAGTCCCTTTTATCTTTACGAATTATGCCTTGGGATTGATTCGGATGCCATTTTGGCGTTATTTTATTATTTCGGCACCTGTTTTGTCGATTACTGCCGGTGGTTATGTTTTGACATTTGCGGGAATTTTCGGAGGGGATTGGCAATATGTTTGGATGGGTGCCTCGGCTGTCGCAGTAATCACGTTGATCGGAAGGTTGTTGGTGAAAAAAGGAAAAAAAACTGAGGACAAGCATGCATGAGCCAAGCATAGATTCGGAAACAGTTTGGTCGGTTAGCGAACTCAACCGGGAGGTCAGGGCATGTCTGGAGGCGAATTTCGGTGCGATTTGGGTTCGTGGAGAAGTCTCCAACTTGCGAGTCCAGCCAAGCGGACATAGTTATTTCACCTTAAAGGATGCCGAGAGCCAGATCAGAGCAGTTCTTTTCCGTGGAGATGCGATTCGGATGGAAACCTTGCCTAAGGAAGGCGAACAGTTTGCAGTCTATGGAGATCTTACCGTATACGAGCCTCGAGGTGAGTATCAGATTAGGGCCCGACATTTGCTGGCTATCGGAGCAGGCCGGTTACATCGCGAGTTCGAGCAGCTCAAGCGTAAGTTAAATGAGGAAGGGTTGTTCGATCCCGATAAAAAACAGCCCATACCGGAACTATCTCACCGCGTGGCAATCGTGACTTCTCCGACAGGCGCTGCCTTTCAAGACTTCATTAGTATTCTTCGCCGACGGGATTGGCGGGGCGAAGTTCTTCTTTTCGGGGCCAAGGTACAAGGAACGGAAGCCCCTTCGGAAATCTTGAGCGCCCTCCGTGCCGCAGAGAACTTCCCGAAAGTGGACTTGATTGTAATGGGGCGTGGTGGTGGGTCTACGGAAGACTTGTGGGCTTTCAACGACGAAACGCTCGTGCGTGCGGTGGCTGCTTGCCCCATTCCCGTAATTTCAGCGGTCGGTCATCAAATTGATTTCGTCCTCACTGATTTCACGGCTGACTTTCGAGCTGAAACCCCTTCTGCAGCCGCCGAACGGATAAGTTCTAGTTTTCTTCGGCAACGAGAGCGTCTGTCGCTTCTTGGCAAATCCCTCAAAGACGCTACAAACGAAAGATTGGACGGACTGCGGGCCAAGCTTGACCTGAGCGAGGCTCGGATTAAGAGCGTCTCCCCCAAGTCACTCATTGAAAGCGCTTACCAACGCTTGGATGATTTGCAAGACCGTCTCAGCTATGTGACTAAGGAGCAATTCGGCCGGTTGGCCATGCAACTGGAATCGTTTGGTCAACGATTGGAAGGAAGTAGCCTGAAAAGAACTCTAGAACGGGGATTTGTTTTCATGCGAGACGAAGAAGGCAAATCCGTTTCTAGCAAGTCCGATTTGGAACCGGACCAATCCGTTACGGCCACGTTTGCTGATGGTGATGCTTCCCTACGGGTCGAGAGCTGACGTTTTTTTGACATTCCTTTTACTTGGGTCTGACGACTTTCACCGCGATTTGTGGTTTACTGTGGTTTCTCTGAAATCATTCACCACTCAAAAGAAACGTCATGAAAAAATATTCTCTCTTCCTGCTCTCCGTAGTACTTGCCTTTGCTGGCGGTTTACCCGGTTTCGCCAAAAAGAAAAAGACCCCCGTCCTTCCCGAGGTAAAATTGAAGGTGGAGCTCGACCGCAAGGTTTTGCCCGCTGGGAAAACGGAGCGAGTCGTTCTTAAAATCAGCCTTGAACCGGACCAAGTGGTTCGCGACGAGGCTAATCGGGCACCCGTCAACTTGGCCCTCGTTCTTGACCGTTCCGGATCAATGAGCGGCGAAAAAATCGAGCAAGCCAAGGAAGCCGCGATTCAAGCCATTCGCCGCCTGGGAGCAACAGATAGGATCTCGATCGTTGCCTACTCCAATCATGCCGAGACAATTGTGCCCGCCCAGTCTGCCAAGAATACCGAGAAACTCGTGGACTTGGTTCGTCAATTGCAGGCAAGCGGGAAAACCGCGCTCTTTGCCGGCGTGAACCAAGGAGCTGCCGAACTTCGCAAGAACCTTGAAGGGGAGTATTTCAACCGCATCATTCTTCTCTCGGATGGCCTGGCAAACCATGGTCCATCCTCCACCGAGGACCTGGTTCGTCTTGGACGGGCCCTCGTGAAGGAAGACATTTCAGTCAGTACGGTCGGACTCGGTACGGGCTACAACGAGGACCTGATGGCCGGATTGGCCAAAGAGGGACAGGGAAACCTCTACTTTGCCGAGACGAGCAAGGAATTGCCCGGAATTTTCGATGCCGAGATCGGGGATGCCCTGAATGTCGTCGCGAGGCATGCCACTCTTCGCATCGAATTGGAAGATGGGGTCCGTCCGATCCGCCTGATCGGTCGCCAAGGAGCCATTCTTGAAAACCATGTGGAGATCGAAATCAATCAGCTCTATGGGGGTCAGGAAAAATTCGCTCTGCTAGAAGTGGAAGTGACTGCGGGCAAAGCCAAGGAGAAAAAGAACTTGGCCAGGATCGTGGCCAAGTTCAAGGCCGCTGAAAATGGCCTGGTTATCTCCCGTAAAACGACCGTAAGTTGCGCTTTCAGCGAAAGGGAAAAGGAAGTGACTGCTTCCATTAACGAGAAGGTGGTCGTAGCTTATGTTGACAACGAAGTTGCCCAAGCGAAGGACGCTGCCATTGCCTTGGCTGATGAGGGCCGGCATGAGGATGCCGTCAAGAAACTCAAAAAGCTTTGTTCGACCATTGATTCTCGAAACGTGACTTGGGGGAGTTCTTCCGTGAATGCCAAAAACCGGCAATTTCTCAGCGAACTCGAGGAACTCAAAAACGACAACGGGCTGACGAACAAGAAGCGCAAGGCTTGGCGTTCTTCCAACTACCAAATTCAGTCTCAGCAAAAAGCAATTCCGTACTTGTCGAAGTAATCCGACCTGCGACTTGCCTTGTTGGGAATTCTGGAGCACAACCAATCCATCATGCGAACGAATCGATTTGCCCTTTGGTTAGGATTGCTCGTCGTAGCGACCTTGTCGGTCGGCGCCTTGTCTTTTCTCCTGCTCCGGAGAGAAGGGGTCAAGATGCGTGAAAACGCCGAGCGGTCCCGCCTTATGGCAAATGAATCAACGAGCCGGGCCAAGCTCTATCACGAAATGGCCCGGCAATCGCGGGCCATGGCTGAGTACGCCGAGCAAGCGGCTGAGGATTCCCTGGCCTTCCGGGCCCGCACGGTGGCCGATAACATGGACTTGACCATGGCGGATCTGAAGGAGGGATTGATGAGTGGATTGCGGGCTTTGCCTGAAAAGAACCGGACGGAGGGCCTGGGCTCCTGGACAAATTCAAATAATTGGGTGGACCAATGCTTTGTCTGGGGAGCCAAGGAAGGATTGTCCTTTCCCTCGGGCAAAAAACCTACCGGCCTTTCCCCGCTTCGAGATGAGAAAACAGAGGATTGGAAACGGGATTGGCTAGCCCGCAACCCGACCTTTTGGTTTCAATCGGATAACGAAGCCGGACAGGCAAAGGGCGAAAACAACGTATCCGGTGTTTTGGAAGTGCCCAATATACGCCCTTCACAGTCGCAGCAGACGGAGTTGTCGCAAAAGGTTTCGCAGATTCAAACCTTGAATCAGGAGGGGGCTCTCGAGGTGCTGCAAGAGCAGCATAAAAATTCGTCGGCCTTGTTCTCGAATATCCTGAAGAACAAGAAATCAACAGATAAGCTGGCAGAGCTTCAGAAAACCCAAAAGGCCGAGGAAAAGAATTATGGGCAGGCTCAGTCCTTTCTTAGTCAGAATTTGCCTTTCACACAGCAAAGTTCCACCGCTTGGGCATCCGGAGACAATTACAGTTCCAGCAAGTTAAACAGGAAGCAGCTTCGTCAGGAAACTCGAAACGATGCTTATTTTTTTCCTAAAACCGATTCGGAGGAAAAGCGCGATGAGGATCTCCAAGACCCTGAGTTCACTCCCCGGGAAGGTTGGGAATACGTGAGGTCGGAGGAAGGTTGTGCGTGGTTTGGTTGGAGGCAGGAAAGCCCCGTTCGAACGCATGGCTTGCAACTGGAAAGCAAAGATGTGCTAAGGAGCCTTGCAAGCGCTTTTCCGACAAACCTTGTAGATGGTGAATCCTTTGCCTTGAAAGACGATCTGGGTTCGGTAGTTAGCCGAGCGGGTAAACCACCTGCCGAATCGGAACGCGCCGCCAAGGTGACAGTGCCTGTTGGGGTGGAACTTCCGGGGTGGGAACTTGATTCCTTTCGGGTCTTGCCTGCACAAGTGGTTCTTCCCCCCACTGAGTTACCGGACGAAGGGCTATTGTCGCGAAGTTTTTCACTCGGCTCTTCCATAGAGGCAGAATGGGGAAGCTATGTGGCCTTTAGCTCGGTCATCGCGCTTATCTTGGTCGCCGCCTTGCTTCTTGGCGGATCCGTTCTCCTGATTCAGGTGCGGCGCAATAGCTTGGAAGCCGCCCGCAAGACCACCTTCGTTTCAAATGTCTCCCATGAATTGAAGACCCCCTTGACGACCATTCGCATGTATGGAGAGATGCTTGGTGATGGAATCGTGAAAGACGAGGGCAAGAGAAAGGGCTACTTGAAAACCATTATTTCCGAAAGCCAGCGCTTAACTCGTCTGGTGAACAATGTCCTGGACTTCGGAAGGCTCGAACGCGGGGAAAAAACCTATAACAGGGAAGAGATTGAGCTGGGGGCGGCGGTGGGCAATATTCTGGAAACCCAGCGTCCTCGTCTGGAGACAGCGGGGTTGAAGCTCGAGTGGGTGGACGATTCGCAAGGAGTCGTTGCAAAACTTGATCCCGACGTTCTTGAGCAAGTACTCCTTAACCTGCTAGACAACTTGGTTAAATATGCGGCGGAGGGAAAGCATGCCGGCGTGCGTTTGACAAAAGAGACGGAAACCGTTTCCATGGAATTTTCCGACCTTGGCCCGGGCATTCCTGCTGAGCAGAGAGAACGTATCTTCGAGACCTTTCACAGAGTGGATGATTCCTTGACCTCCAACAAGCCCGGTTGCGGGATCGGGCTGGGGATTGCCCGTAAGTTAGTCGAGGACATGGGCGGTCGAATTACCTGTGAGGCCAACGAACCCAAGGGTGCAAAATTTCGAATTGTCTTTCCGCGATCATCTTAAAATGAAAAAGAAGATACTTGTGGCGGAGGATGACTCCAATATCCGATCCGGTTTGCTGGACGCTCTTGAGGCGGAGGGACACGAGGCGGAAGGTTTTCCGGACGGTGCTTCCGCGATCGTTGCTTTTCGACGGGACAAATGGGACCTCCTGCTGCTGGATGTCATGATGCCCGAAAAGAGCGGGTACGAGGTAGCCCGAGAGGTTAGGGCTACCGGTTCGGAAGTTCCCATCCTCATGCTTACCGCCAAAAGCGAGGAAATCGACAAGGTGCTCGGTTTCGAAATGGGCACCGATGATTACGTTACCAAACCTTTTTCCGTTCGTGAACTCTTGGCGAGAATCAAGGCCTTGTTGCGCCGGTCGGGCAATGCCGGCGCCGTCGACAAAGCCGGAGAACCACCGGCCAACTTTTCCATTGGTCCCGTAGAGGTGGATGCGCGAAGATATGAAATGAAAGCCCACGGGCAGACCTACCCCCTGACCCCTCGCGAATTGAAACTCCTTTCCCTTTTTCGCGGACGACCCGGGGAAGCCCTTTCCCGGGACTACCTTCTCGATCATGCATGGGGAATCGATTACCTTGGAACTACACGGACCTTAGACCAACATGTTGCCCAGTTGCGGAAGAAAGTGGAGTCCGACCCCTCCGATCCTCAGTTTCTCATAACCGTTCACGGCGTAGGCTACCGTTGGATGGACGAGAATTAACCGATCAGTTGCCTTAATTCCTTGAGGTGTCGGGGCACGGCCGTGAAGGGATCTTCCTTGGCCTCGTACTCCAATACCACATAGCCGCGGTAGTTTGCTTTCTTGAGAATCCCTACCAGGCGTTCCATGTCAGCGGGCACCTTCTTGCCCGACTCGTCCCGGAGTTCGACCTTGAGCTGCACGGTGGCGGCATAGGGGGCAGTGCGCTCGAATGCCTCGTAACCGTCCTTGTCTATGAAGTTCCCGGAGTCCAGGTTGACGGCGAACCATGGGGAGTCTACTCGCTCGACGATGGTTTGGAGGCGGCGCGAGTCCATCAGGAAATCATGGTTCTCCAAGGCAAGGATAATGCCTTTTTCGCCAGCCCGCTTACAGGCCTTCTCCAGATTGCGAACCGCGTTGTCTATGGCCTGTTCCACAGGAATTCCCT
>JACNJI010000318.1 GCA_014382645.1 Verrucomicrobiota bacterium
CCATCTTCGTTAACAGCATTGACCTGACCACCTTTTTCGAGCAGCAGTCGCATCATATCCAATTGGCCATGGAATGCCGCTGTGCTAAGGGCAGTGTTTCCAGTTTCCACTGGACGATTCGGGTTCGCACCCGCAGCGAGCGTCTCCAGTACGACGGAACGGTCACCTATCCGAACGGCGGTTCCTAAGGCTTCTTGTAGGTTAGTATCGGCGGTGACATGGAATATGAAGTCGTTGCTGAACAAGCCGCCCTGATTTTGGACCTGCAGAAAATGCATGCCAATTGCAGGTAATTGCGTGAGGGTTATTTCCAGACGGTCTTTATCGCCTATTTTGATGGATCCCTCGACCTTATGGCCATCGACCAAAATTTGGGCGCCTTCGCGGACGTGTCGTCCGCTGATAGTCATGGTTTTGTTGTCACCGGCGAGCTCTGGAAATTTTTGTTTCCCACGCTGAGAATGGATTGGGCCAAGGGTCCAGAGTGCAGGTTGCGGGTGATCATAGTCAGCGTTTTCTCCATGGCGTCCTGTAAAAGTGCCGATGAAATTGCCTTCTGCAGCCATCTCTAACAACTTGGCTCGTGAGTAGGATTGCTCTCCTTCAACCGACTTATAACCATCAGCAAACTGAAACATAACAGGAATTGCCTGATCGTTCTTAAAGAAAACACCTTCAACTTGCAGCACAACACCACCCTCCGAGCAGGATGTTTCCAAGGCGTCGAGCAAGTCATTGGTCAGGGGCTCATCCACCGTCGATTCATTGAGAGTTACTTGGCGGGCAAAGGAACCGGAATGACCGGTGCTCCCTTCCAGTACCATCTCCCAGACGGGATCGAAGGCCCGTCGTCCACCCCATGAGAACTGCCAAACACTTCGCTCGGGAATTCCTTGTTCGGCCACTCTCCGATAGAAGGGGAAATCGATAATGTTCAACCTTCCTTGGGGGAGAATAAGAAAACGGTCGTAGGCCCCACGCCATGTGGGTGCGTCCATGCCGGTTCCCGGGGTATTGGTGCTCACCCAGAAGGGCATTCTGTGACAATTGCCGCATAGGTTTCCGCCAGGTGTTCCCCCGACATCGCCAGTGATATGAAACAACTCGAAGCCTTCCTGTGCACGTTCGGATAACTCGTTATCAAATGCGCGGCGCTGTGCGGGCGGGTAGGTGACGTTGAGCAAGAACTTCGCCATGTCATCGCGCTCGGACTTGGAGAGCAGGCCGGCTTTGCCTTCGTCATTCTTTGTTTCATCACCCACCCGTGCCATGGTACTGGCGAGGCCGCCATCGATGAGGTGGCGCGTTTGAGACTCGGGCTTGTCAACGCTGCTGTTGGGCTTCACGTGGCGGCGGATGCTGGCGCTGTTGATGCCGCCGTATGGGTCGCCAGGAATTCCGTCCCAGTGAAAGGGCGCGGTGTCGCGCAGGCCCCGTATGGGCATTGTTGAACGAGGCATGATCTGATTGCCGCGTGTGACGATCGGGGTGTCGAGCACCCAAAGCAGTTGATCGGTGTGGCCATCAGGATGGCAACTAGCACAGGAAAAAGTGGCAGTGGTGGAGGCCTTGGCGGTGTTGAAGGCAATGCGGCCCCGCTTGAAATCCGGATGCGTGGGATCATGCAGTGTGATGGACGCCCCGGTCTTGGGCGCGGTGCGGTCAGTGATATTGACGACGGACACCGTGTTAGCCACAGCGTTGAGAACCCATGCGTGATCTTCGTCTAAGGCAATGCCACGCGGTACGGCACCGACAGAGGTGCGGCCAAGAATTTTTCCGGTAGCAGCGTCGAGAGTGAAAAGTTTATCCGAGCCGGCGGCTGTAACATAAAGCGTTTGGTCATCGTCGCTCACCTGAACGGCGAATGGTGTAGCCAGCGCATCCTCACGCTTGGGCTGCTTGGGCGGAAGCGGCTCAAGGTTGATGAACTCAGGTTTCTGAGCGTCATTTCCTCTGAAGGAAACGCGGGTAATCTGGTTGAGAAAGGCCCGGTTTTCCAGTTCCTTGAGCCCATGCTTCTTGGTTCCTGAACGACCATTGACCTCGTTACGCGCATCAGTTTGGGCGATGAAGACTGTGCCTTCCGAATCGACCGCTAAACCGTAAAGCAGGGTGCCGAGTGTGCTGACTGTCTTAACAAGCTGATCGGTCTTGGTGTTGAACACATACAGGTCCCGGTCCGGCACGCGTGGGTGTTTTACGATATCAGTTTTGTGGCCGAGAGAGAGGACGTTATTGTTGGCAATGGAATGCTCATGGGCATTGAAGGTGACCAACTTGTCGTCAATCTTGTACCCGCCCGAAAGCTGCGTCTTGTTGTTAGATTCGAAGGGGATGACGTAAAGTTTTCCATTACGCACCACAATGGCTCGGGGGTCTTGAGCCCGGACCGGCAAGCCCTTGGTCACTTTTCGGCTAGCGACGTCCACCACCGCGATTTTGTTCTCTGAGGACAGGGCGACGTAAGCCTTCCTGTCGTTGGCAAAGGCAATCCCAATGGGTTCGTCGAAGCGGGTGGCCTTGGTCTTTGGGTTGATATCTTGAACGGTGGCGACGACGTGCATGAAGGTTTTTTTCGACTGATCGAGGTCAATCACGCTGACCGAATCGGACACGTGATTGGCCACCCACAACTCCCGGCCGTCGGGGCGCAGGGCGAGGCTCACCGGATCGATCCCTACCGGAATGCGGCGGATGACCTTGCGCGTTTTCGCGTCGATCACATCCACTGAGTCCGAAGGGGTGTTCGCCACAAACACTCGGCCCTCATGCGCGAGGATCGGTCGGGCATGAGGGCTAAGGAAAGACGGGTGCCCGATCTTCTTGGGTGCGGCGTTCAGGGAAACCTGCAGCAGCGCGAGTAGGGTGAGGCTTAAGATTTTCATTCGAAGTTTAGTCCTTTCTTTGCTTTATAAGTGAAGTTCGCGTTGTTTAATCCGCTGGTGCCGACCTTGAGGGTCTGTTTATTTTCGCCAAACGACTCGTGCCAGGTGGCCAGCACGTATTCGCCGGGGGGGAGGTTCTTGATGGAGAAACGCCCCTGCGTGTCCGTGACGCCAAAGAAGGGATGTTCCATCACAAAAATGAACGCGCGCATCCAACGGTGATAATCGCACCGCAATTCGATCGGTCCTTCCTGATCGCTAAACCGCTTTAAGCGGTCCGGCGTACCGGCCGGTTGGGCGATGTTGAAGGGTCGGTTTTCCTGCGAAAGAGAGCGCACGTTATGGATGATGGGATCACTGTTGCGCATTGTGAATTCCTGACCGACGAACAGGCCTTGAATGCGCGGACGGAACATGGACCGTTGCTGGTCGAGCAAGGCCGCCTTTTTCGGCGCAGGGTAGGTCTTACCAGCGGGCAGACCTTTGCGGATATAGACAAAGACGTTCTGGATTTCACTCTTGGCATTAACCAGTTCCACTTCGTCTTGTGGGTAGGGAAGCCCCTCGTAGAGCTTGCGGCTTTCGGGGGTAAGCTGTAGCGGCGGACGCTTGGGTTGTGGGCCGTCAAGCTTGATGACGCCGGAAACCTCCGCGGCCATTGCAGACGCGGTCGAAAGGAGTAACAAAGCAAGGATCTTCATGATTATTTAACGTTATTGAACACGTACTCCATGATCCGCACAAAGGATTGACCGGCATTGGGCATGTCCGGGTCAGACTTACGCAGTTCCTGCCATAGAATATGGATGCGGTGTTTTTGTTGGTTGGTTAAATTCTTCATTCGTGCATCGACGTATGGCTGGTGTTTGCCGTTGAGGTAGGCTTGTGGGAGTTGAATTTTGGCAATCCGGGTAAGTAACTTGGCGTTGGAACCATTGTAGTTAATCCTACGGGGTTGCTCGTAGGTGAGCTTGCTGCGGTCAGGCATATAACCCTTGAGCTTGATGCCACCTGAGTCACTCAGGTCGTTGGGCTCAATCTTGATGATGGCGCCATAGCCGGTCTCCATATGACGGGAGGGCCCGCTTGTTGGAGTCCATACGTTGCCATCAGTGTCGAACTCGATCTCTCGCGTGTAGCTTACCCTGTTGGGCAAAGGATACGTTACGAGCATCTCAGTCTTTGGATTGAATCGATGAATGGTGTCGTTGCCGGTCCCACAGATCCACACATGCCCATTAGGGGCAACGTTGAGGGCGTAGGGGATTTGGTTGTCCTTGTTCGGCAGGTCGTACACAAGCCATTTCTCGGTATCGGGATCGAACTTCCCAAATACACCCGAGCCAAAACCAGGGACCCAAATTATTCCGTCCGGGGCAACGTGCAGTCGCCTTGGACCACGGAAAGGGGGATTCCATTCCTTGACGTCGCCGTCGAGCTTGCTCGGGTCAATACGTCCGATGCGGTTGCCGTTGAGTTTGCTGTACCAGATCATGCCGTCGACCGGAGAGAAATCGATGCCATAGGGCGTGATACCTTTACTCTCTCCTTTCCCTGCGGCGACGGCTTGGTTTGCGCTTAAGAGATGGTATTCCTTCACGAGCTTGGTTTTCGGGTGCAAGGAAAATACCGAGTTGCGTCCGGCATCCGTGTACCAGATGAGTCCCTCGGGATCCTTCGGGTTGATCCGTAAGGTGTGCGGGTATCCGCCCCGTTTCGCAGGAGCCTCGGCACTACTGTATACCTCAATCTCTTTATTATGGATGTCGTACTTTGCCATCTGGCCTGAGGCACACATTGTAACCCACATGTGGCCGTCGTTGTCCGGCTCAATGGAATGTGCTCCGTAAGAGCCACGGGGGAATTTTTTGTAAACCTGTTTGTCGGTTTTGGTATCCACGGTCACAATATAATTCTTTGTTATATTTACCGCATAGATCAATCGACCATCCGGAGTGAGATCGATGTCATGGTACTGCGACTCGTAGCGTTTGCCCATCTCCCACCAGGTGATCTTCGCCTTGGTGGCTGCTCCAGCAGGAGGGGGTGGAGGCACATACTTCAGCCAATTGTCGACGGCCTCCCCTGTGTAAGAGTCCATGATGCGCTTTACGATTGTGCGCTTGGTATGCGAATAGAGGCCGCCGAACCCATCCATTCGCCGGATCATGGTTTCCCAGTCCACCGGTTCTTCCGGGGTACGGAAGCCAACCGTGCCGATCTGGTGACAGTAGGCACAGAACATTTTGAAGTTCAGCTTGTCGCGGACATCATCAAATTTGAGCATACCAAAGGCACTATCGGCCGTACGCTGGCGTTCAAGTTTCCATCCGGTGGCGTTCGTCATCTTGATTTCGATGCCTTTGGAACCGGCGGTGATCTCGTCGAGCCAAACGTCGTTCAGGCCTTTTTGCCGTGCGCGTACCCGATAATCCTTTTCGCGCAGACCATCGATGACATAGGTACCGTCGGAGGCGGTAAATACGCCCGAGGCCTTGCGGTTTTCCGTATCGTGAGCGGAAACGAACACACCGCCAACGCCTTTGCCATCTTTTGTGGTCTTGCCGCGAATCTCGTTAGCGTCCGCCAGCGAAACCGACAACGCGAAAGCTAAGATAGTGAGCGTTATTTTTTGTTTCATATTAATTTCCTGAGGGATCCAAAACCTTGGCTTTAAGAATAAGTTCCCGAAAATTTATGTCGTCCACGTCATTAAGCTGCTTGAGGAACGCCTCGAGATGTGTGAGGTCGGACTTGTTCAGCTTAATCAACTGATAATCCTTCGATGCGCCGGGCTCCTTGGCCGCAGCGAGTTTGGCACGCAGCACTTTGGGGATATGGACATTGCGATTGTTCATGTTGCGCAGGGAAGGGGTAGGCAGGGCTTTAGCGCCTCCACTCAACACGTGTGTCTTCAGGTCGGTGAATTTTTCAGGTGCGTGACAGGCGACGCAATTGCCGTTGCTCACCTTGGCGTCGGTGCTAAGGAAGGTCTTGTAACCGAGGTAGGCTTCGCGGTTCATGCCCGGTGGTAGCTTGATGAGGATACGCCCTTCCTGATTAGCGAGTCGACTGTATACGCGTGCAGTGAAATCGAGTATCTCCTCACCTTCCTCCGCTTTTTCCGGTATGCGGTTCAGGTATGTGAAGGCATCATATACCGCCCGCTTGGTTGTCGCCAGGCGATGAATCTTCGTCTTCTCCTCGATGCTGGTTGGCTTGGAATTGGCTTGCCCAAAGCCATCAGGCGTCGCTACCGCAACGAAGCCCAGAAAGACAGCAAATAACAACGCGTTTTTGCTCCCTGTTTTCGGGGAAGTGTCCGGATGTCTCTTCATTTATCGGTAGGGGTCATCAGTGCCATTTCGGAAACCTGCAAGCCTGCCGGATCCCAGAGCGTGTGGCACCAAACGCCCTTGACGATCAATCCGTAGGGTGTCTTAGGCAAAGAGTCCGCCCATTGGGCAAGGGAGGGATCCAGTTCATAGTCACTTAGGTTCAGGACGACCTCGAACGGTTCCCCACTCTGGAATTCTTCGGCGGATCGACGGATCTGAAAGCGGCCGGCGAAATCGCCGTTTTGACGACTTAGCGTCATACCAAACCAAATGGGATGACTCGAAGCGATCTTGCCTCGAACGCGAATTTTGGTTTCAGGTTGCAAGATAACCGGGGGGTGGTCGCCTTGAGAAACCGGCATGCTCAAGGTGTGGATGGTTCTTTGCTTACGGTCGTCCTTGGCGGGCAAGGTATAAGGCACGGTATTCAGGTGAGCCGGCTCCGCCCCATTGGCCGGCATCCATTCGCCGTGATTGCGTTTTCTTCCGTTTTCCAAATGGCTTTGCCAAAGGGTAACGGACTCCGGCATTTTTTCGGGTACGAGTTCGCAATCCAAGGCAGCGACGACCCGGTGCTTGGCAGTTACTTCCACTGAGCTGCCATCACTGAGACGGGTGGCCCTCACCTTGCCTTCGTTGACCGTGAGCGTGGAGGAAGACAACTCGGCATCCACGCTGAATCTGGTGCCCATGACTTCAAACAAGGCGGAGCGGGTGCGCACGAGCATGGGCTTGCCTTTGGGTTGGGGCATGACGTTGGCGGAAAAGCTCCCCTCCCTGAGACGCAGCTCCTTTTGTCCGAGGTCGGAAATGGTCAGCATGGAGTTGCCTGCAATCACGACTTGCGAGCCATCATTGAACTCCAGTTCGAACCAAGCGTCGGGAGCCATGCCCTCGATGGTTCCACCGAAGAGTTTGGAGCCTGCTTGCAGGTTACGATTCACTTGGCCACCATCACCCGTCCAAAGCAGAGGACCGCTTAATTTCGTAATTTGAGCAATAGGTAGCTCGGGCTCGGTTTCCTCTTGCTCCAGAAAAAACTGGATAAACAACCCAATCACCACCGCGGCCGCTACCGCCCATCCCCAATTTCCGAAAGGAATGAAGACTGGTTTGGATTCCTCCTTGGTTTCGGGATCGATTACGGCGTTGAGTGGGGAGAAGTCCGGGACACCCAGACGTTCCTCCAGGGCACCATGAAGATCGAGGTATTCATGGTAGAACTCCCGAGCCCCGGGTTCGGTTTGCAGGATCTCGTTCAACCGCGCCTTGTCCGCAACCGTGAGACCCTCGTCCACCAATTTGCCGAGCAGGGCATCCAGTTCATCTTTCCATAACTTTTCTTCTTCTTTCATATTCCGTCCTCTTGCATGCGGTTTTGAATGCAGCCCAGCAATTGTCGGCGCAGGCGATGCAGTTTCACCTTCACCGCCCCGATCGTGCTGCCAATATCCTCGGCGATCTTCTCCATGGTGTGCTCTCCTTGATATCGCCAATCAAGAAGTTCCCGGTTTTTCGACGACATGCCTTGCAGGCAGTGACTGAGGTGAGCCGATTGAGCGGAGGATCTCCCGTCTTCATCCGGACCAATCATGGCATCCACTTCGGCGGTGAACACCAAGCGTTCGCGAACCTGCGTTTTGCGATAGGCCATCACTTCGTAGTTGGCCACGGTCATCGCCCATGCCTTGAAATTAGTTCCTGATTCGTAGTTGTCTGCCTTACGGCACAAAACCAGGTTGGTCCGCTGCAACACCTCACGAGCTTGCTCGCGATCAGCCAATCGCTTGAACAGGAAGCCGAAAAGCCTTTGCTGCACCTCAGTCAGCTCAAGAATAAATTCTTCGGAAAGCTCCATAAGCAATAAAAGTCATATTAAATATACAGCGCAAGTTATAGATGGGGTACAATAAATCTAGGGGCGTA
>JACNJI010000391.1 GCA_014382645.1 Verrucomicrobiota bacterium
GATTTTGTCATGTGGTTGGGTCTAGACAGTGAGTTGGCTCTTTTTTCCGGTAACGAGGAGTTTTTCGGGAATGACAAAAGCCCCGTTGGTTTTGCCGCCGCGAACAAGCGAATCCAATCGTACTATGTTGCGGGAGGGCTCATTTCCTCACAGACTTTACCTGCGGCTGCCAAATTCAAGTGGTTCGAATCGGAGGCAGTGCCTGTGCCGGCCGTTGCCGTGAAGCCCGTCTTTTCAAGCGCTCAAGCTGTTAGGGCCGCCGCAGAAAGTTCTAGTGCGGGTACTCTCTTTACTTACACTTTTGGCTTCCCTGCATCGATGGCCGATCTCGCTTGGCGGGATTATCCCGACGTTTTCAACACCATTCATGAAAAGGTTACTCGTTACGGTGGAGCCGTGGTGCAACTTCGAGGACATGCCGACAACATGTTTCACAATTTCGTTCGCATGAAGAGAAGCCGAGGGGCCACTACCTATGAGAGAAAGGTAGGTGGGGCGTTCAAGCAATTTCCTCTTCCGCAAGTGGAGGAGGTCGCAAACGCCGCCAACAAATTATCCTACTCTCGAGCCTTCGCCGTGAAGCGAGCTTATGCTCGATACCTAAGAGAGCATCACGACTTGTCGGCTCAGGAAATGGATCTTTCCCGTTTCGACGTTAAGGGAATGGGAGTGAGCGATCCCAAGCATTCCAATCCATCCAGTCCTCAGCAACGTACTGAAAACATGCGAGGTGAGCTGATCATCATCGGGGTGGAAAGTGAGATTCCTCTCGATTTCGGAATGGAAGATCTTCGTTAGGTTTCGTGGCCATTCATCCATCCCCAATCATAGGAGTAACACATCATGAAGAATCTATCATCATTGCTTGTCCTTTTCGTCATCGCCAACTGTCTTATCTTTAATGCGATCTTCGCCCAGGATTCCGAGTTTTCTGAACTGGATGCGGAGTTCGCTTCGCAGACGGGTACAGCCTACACCATTATTTTTGATGACTCCGGAAGCATGGAAGGAGGAAAGTTAAGTCAAGCGAAGCAAGCCTTTCGCTGGTGGTTGGAGAAAGCCGAGCCTAACAACGCCTGGTGTTTTCTCCCAATGAACAGGCGTTCTTTGGACGTCGAATTCGTGAAGAACGGTGAGAGTCAGGTATTGAAAGCCGTGGACAAACTTCGAGTCGGGGGGATGACGCCAATCGTCGCAACGTTGGAAAGGGCTTTTAAGATGATCAATAAACGGCGAGAGACGGTGACGCCTTACGAGCGTCATTTGTTGATACTCTTGACCGATGGTCATGAAACTAAGCATCCCGGTGGAAATCCTGCGGTTTGTGAAATGGTTTCGAAATTGCGCATGGAAGGTGTCGAGGTGTTCGGTATCGGTTTTCATGGTCAAGGAGACTACTTGGACGGGTTTGCCACTCATTTTGTTGCGGCGAACAATCGCGAGGAGTTGCAACGCTCGCTTGCGAACGTTGATGCCGAGGTACCGTTGGATATCGAGTTTCGCATCTCTGCCGAAGAAGAAAAAGCTATGGCCCGAGTATCCGCATTACCCTTGGGGAAGGAGGTTCGAACCTCTCATGACGGAGCGGAGGGCGAAGAGGGTTACTGTTCAATTCCGGAGGCGGAAGTCAGTCAGGTAGGAATCGTACTGGTTGTCGTAGTTGGTATCTTTGTTCTAGTATTTGTTGCAAAAAGAGCGGTTAGCCCTTGAATGCGGAGATTCGAATATTCTGAAGTTGAATTATGAAGAAAGCCCTCACCATCTTCTGCCTGCTGGTCATCGTGGGCTTGCTTGCGTGGAAATGGACTGAGACGGGGAGGAAGGAAAAAAAGCGCGAGGAGCTGCTCTTGCAAAGCAGTGACGCCGTCGATTTCGACCGCGTTATTACCGTGTGGGGAGACGATTGGCTCGGTTACCTTATCTTCAAGTCTCGAGCGATGCAGGAATACTTGAAGGAAAAAAATCTGGGTATTCGGTACGAGAACGTATTTGACTTCGAGGAACGCGTGGCGGGATTGGATTCGGGAAAGTGCGACCTGGCCACTATCACGATCGACAGTTACCTGACCAACGGTCAAGGTGCTGGTTATCCGGGTGCGATCGTGTTCTTGATCGACGAGTCTTTTGGCGGAGACGCCATTGTCGGTGGTCCAAAGGTAAACACCTTGGACGACTTGGACGAGAAAGGTATTCGCGGTTCATTGGTGGGTTTTTCTCCATCCGAGTTTCTGCTTAAGTCGAGCATCTCTCATTTCAAACTGGAGAATGCCAAGGCCAAGGTAGCTTCCTTTCGAGCGGAAAACAGCGCGGAAGCGTTTAGCCGCTTCAAAGAGGGGAAGGCTGATTTTGCCGTTCTTTGGGAACCATTTGTATCACAAGCGGTTGATCAGATTTCAGGGGCCAAGGTGGTGCTTGATACAACACAGGCCAGAGGAGTTATTCTCGACGTCGCGGTGGCTTCTCGAAAGACCTTGGTTAAGGAACCAGAGGTGATCAAGGAGTTGACCAAGGCGTACTTTCGAGCCCTGCATTACTATCTTAACCGCCCCGCCGAGTTCGAGGCCTTGGCGGCTGCTTACTCCGGTGAGTCGTCAGACGTTGCCGCCGGGATGTTGGCCGGGATACGATTCATCACACTCAAGGAGAATGCCGAGGAGTGGTTTGGTTTGCAGAGTGGAGCCTTGCCCAAGTTGGTTGAGGGCATTGAACGCATCCATGAAATTTGTCGTGACGTGGGCGACTTGTCTTCACCGCCCGCAGGCGGTAGTTTTTACAGTTTTGTCAACAGTGACCCCATTAAGGAAATCGCCTCTGCTAAGGAAGTGGAAGCCGTTCATCGTTACGCGACCAAGGGATACGTAAGCGGCTATTTCCCCCCATTGTCGCTGGAGCAGTGGAACGGAGTCAAAGGTCGAATTACAGGAACTTTTATCGATGAGCCAGTGATTTTTGGATCGGGACAAGCCGTTCTTTCGGATGAGTTTAGGGATAAGCTAAGAGCGGCCTCTGGCAAGCTAGCCCATTACCCGAACCACCGCATAGTTATACAGGCAAACGTCAGTCCGGGAACCGATTCGGCAGTGGACTTGGCTCTCTCCAGCGAGCGTGCTTTGTCCATTAAAGGGTACTTGGTTGGTGTTTGTAGCATAAATGAAAACCGTATTTTTGCCGAGGGCTTGGGCAGTACGAATTTGCCACAACAATATCCCGGCGAAGGTAGTCGAGCCTGGAAGCGTAGAAGTCGTTTGGCAAAAGTCTTCCTCGTCCACGACGCCAAAGTTAATTCCGCTGGGATCACTCCCTGAAAGCCTTTCAGTTTTTGCCGTTGTGAGCGAGAGGGAGGAAAGTTTCAAGGGGAGGTTGCTCAAGGAACTCCTTTGGTCTCCGGTAACTTGGGTTCCCCTTCTGCCTGCAGCGGGTGTCTACGCCTTTGTTCCCATGCCCGGCTGGGCCGCTTTATTGGGTTTTGGAGCTGCCGCCGGAGTTATGGGAGGCTTGTGGGCGAGCAAATGGTCGCGGCTTAAGAAAATGTTCGCCGCCGATGCTCTTAAAAAGCGAGAAAAGGAACGCCTAGAGAAGCAGAAAGCATTTTCCCAAAGCCTTGTGGCCAAGGGGTTAGGAGCTTATGCTCAGATATATGAACGGGCGTTAGCCTGTCGTTCCCGCGTGGTTGAGGGTATGCTTTCCGGTGTCTCCAGTCTTGGGGATACGCAGGAACTTGTGGTGCAGGCTTACGAAGACATCGTTACGGAAATTGAGAAAGGGATGCGCCTCAGAAAAACCTTGTCGAACTCGAGTTCCGATACGGAAGGGCGTCGGCGAATGGAGGAAGAGGTGAAGACCTTGGACGAGGAACTTCAGAATGCCGTGTTTTCACTGGAAAAACTGGTGGCTAATCTGGAGAGTCGGGTTGTTGGTAAAAAGGGCTTGGTGGGTCAACGAAGTCGACTCAAAAAGCTTACGCAGATGCTGAATGAAGAGGATCGCCTTCTCCAAAACGTAGCCAAGAGACTTGACGATTTGGAGGAGTCCGAAGGCACTACATTTTGAGTTAACTCTCTCATCGACAGTCAAAGGACTTACACCATTTGCTCTAGACTGGGTTCCTGTCGTAGTCCAACTCCTAAGTGGGAATTTCAGGTGTCGAGTTTGGATTAGCCCGTAAAGAAATCGTGATCGGCCTCGCCGCAATGGAGATTATACTTTATTCTTTTCTCTGAATAGAAATTCCAAGCGCACTAAAATGGGTTTGCTATGTCGGGCTAAATGTTTTCAATTCCCTACTTAAATATTTAGTGAATTACTTAGACTTACCTCGTTTTGTTCCTTATGCCGCAGGGAATTACACTTAATATGTGTGCTCGGATCAAAATTAGTTTTTTTATGTTAGCGAACTTTTGAGTAAATTACTGTGCTAGGAAAGAAAAATACCATTGGATTGTATGACTGTCTGGAAGGGCGATTCCAGATTATGGAAAAATTTCCTTTCATCGTTGGTTGTCTTGGGAATGCCGATTGGCAAGTGCCTTGTTCCGACGAATGGGAAGGGGCATGCATGATCAAGAAGATGGGCAACCATTTTCGAATCGTTCCCAACAAGAAGGGGGACGAGCGCCTACTGGTGAACGGTGGGCCTTTTACTGAGCCCTTTACAGTGGAGGAAGAGGAGGTTTGCGCGTTGCAGTTTACTGGTTATCCTTTGGTTGTCTTTGTCGGTCGGGATCCCAAGTCTTGGGCGGATCAAATCCAGAAGGGGCAATGGGTTTTGACGAACGGTCGTAGCGGAATGGAACTCGGACAGTGTGGTCGATACGAGGTTATCGACATGATCCGTGAGTCCGGCACAGACGTCGCTGAATGCGCAATCAAACCGATGGGCTTGGATGTTCCCTTTTGGGTGGTGCACCTACTTGATTTTCTCCAACTCGAAGAAGAAGAGGAAGAAGAGGAAGCCATTTACGAGGAAGAGATCGTCGTTGATCCGGATCGAGGTGAATTCACATGCCCAATCTGCTGGTTGAGGTTTGATCGTTCCGATGTCCTTAGTATGGCAACGCACGAAGACTTGCGGGGAGATCGTAAACTTGGCGAGGATGCCATGCTCCGTTTCATCCCGACCGAGTTCAACTCTAAGGGACAAGCCATGGACGCCATGGGTTTGCCCACCACAGATGTCGCTTGCCCACACTGTCATCATAAGTTGCCTCCTGGATTCATGGACGTCACGCACCATATTTTTTCGATAGTGGGGGCGCCCAGTGCAGGGAAATCTTATTATTTGAGCGTTTTGGTACGGCAACTTCAGCGCACGATGTTTCGTGAATTCGGGATCGCCTTCCGTGATGCCGATCCTGCTTTTAACGCGATCCTGAATTCTATGAAGAATCGCCTTTTCGCCGGAACGGATCCTGCGGAATCCATGCTGATAAAGACACAGTTGGAGGGCGAAATGTACGAGCGGTTGGAGCGTCACGACCGCGTGGTTGCTCTGCCTAAGCCCTTTGTTTTCAGTCTTTCCGACCCTCGAGGTGGTGGGCATGATTGTTCCATTATCTTTTACGACAACGCGGGTGAGCATTTTGAACCGGGAATCGCCAACGAGGAATCTCCCGGCACCCTTCACGTCGCCAGTTCCTCGGGCATCTTCTTCCTCTTCGACCCGATAGCCAGTCCCGAGTTTCGGCGGATGTTGCGTGGTCATGACGACCCCCAATTCGCCCTTGATAAAAAGGGAAAAAGCCTCGACCAGCAAGACATTATCATGGCCGAGTTGGAGGTCCGGGTGAAGCAGCACCAGAATATCAGTATCGCCGACAAAATCGATGTCCCACTTGCCGTTATGATCGGCAAATGCGATATTCTAAAAGATCAATTGGATTGGGAACGTATCCAGTGGCCGATAAAAGATAAAAAATTGATTAAAGAAATAATTGATTCCAATTCCGAGATTATCCGAGATTATATGATCGATATGCATCCCGGAATAGTGGCGAATGCTGAAACGCTTTCGAGAAATGTTCGCTATTTCCCCGTAAGCGCTTTTGGACATAGCCCGATCACCTACAAAAATGGCGATCAAGAATTCATTGCTCCCGATCCCGAGAAGTTGGACCCTGTGATGGTCGAAGTTCCCACTATCTGGGCTCTTTCGCAAGTCGAACCTGAATTGATACCGGTACCCGAACCGGTTTAGAGCCGTTAACGGCAGACCACCAGCCAAGTCATGGCCCGCCAACTGATCTTCACCAGTGCCCCTCAAGGCTTGGAGCCCGGGAGGTCGGGGTATTGCACGGTTGCTCGTCACAAGGATATACGCAGTCGACTAGTCCGTGAACTGGAGCGGCTCAGTGTCTACGACTACAATCAGCAAGGCGATGGTCCCAAGGCCAAAGTCGCTGTCTTTCGAAAACTGGCATTGGGTTCGGAGGAGTTTTTTGTCGTCAGTCGAA
Organism: Verrucomicrobiota bacterium; assembly: GCA_014382645.1. Taxonomy (GTDB): domain Bacteria; phylum Verrucomicrobiota; class Verrucomicrobiia; order Opitutales; family Seribacteraceae. Next base: position 6,450 of record JACNJI010000391.1, read on the forward strand.
TCAGTGATGCCGGCCTCGACTACACGAATCGTACCAATTACATTGCCCACCACCTCATTCTCGACAGCTTCGAGATTGCAACTGTTCCATCCCCCGCTGAAATTCTTGCTAATTGGAATGGCTGGAAAACCAAATGGGAGGAAGGACCGCTCTATCTCGAGGATTCGGAGGAGGTCGACCTTACCCCGTTTAAGTCTCTCGCTCTCATTCCTGCCAACGCTTGGCTTGCCGCTACAAACGATCCCGGAAACGCCGCAATTCTCGTTTCGCCGAGCATGAAAAAGCCCGTGCTGCTGGAGGTGCATCCCGGACAAGAGGAAAGTCTTCTCAAGCTGTTCGCCGAGTCGTCCGCCCTGCACAAATTGTCGCTTGATTCTTGGGACTATTCTTTTACCACCTTTCTGCAAGAAAACGATGACGCCAAGATTTTCTCTTGGATCGGAGCCCGCGGGCAACCTGCCGCCGAGCGCATTAAGCTAGGAGGTGCCCCCAACTACTTGGATCTTCGCGATTTTGCTCAGAGCAAGGTTGTTGACCCTATCGACGACGATCTTGCTCACATTGCTCGCAAGGGCCCCAAGGCGAAAGCATCCGGAGCCAAATCCCCGAAAACTAGGGCAAAGGCTCCAAAGGCGTTTTCCGATCGCGAAATGGTTCAGTTCCAGCAAGCGGCGTCCAGTTATACGGCATCGGCCGCACCTTCGGGTTCCACCGTTTCCGCTCAGGATGGATCCTCTACTGGTAAAAAGCGAAAAAAACGTCCTTGGCTCATGCAGTTGGCGGTTATTTCGACGGCCCTTTGTTTGCTTGTAGGTTTGGTTGTCGGTTTAGTTTATAATCTGGGCGATGTCCTCAATAAAAACGGGGATGAACCCGATCCGTCCAACCCTTCCATTGTTTCTCCAGTTCCTGACCTCACTCCCGATTCCTCCGATGGGGAACCAGTGGTCGAAGGGGCTACTTTGATGGTGGGCAAGCCCGGGGTAGTCGTGTTGAGGGAAAAGCATAAATACATGAACTGGATTAAGTTGGATGCAGGCAGTTCCGAACCCGTAACGATTAATCTAACTGAACAACAGCAGGACGATTACGGCGATTTGCTCGAAGGTCTCGCACCTGACGACCAGCTGCAAGTTACCGTAGTGCGGAACGAGGCCGGCTGGTTGGCCATAGAGACTTTGGACGAAGCCCCCGCGGTGCAAGCGATGGGCGAACCGTTTGAAGAAAATATCTCAGGAGAAAACGCAGTTAGTTTGGATGGAGACATCGCCACTTTCAATATTCCCTCAAAGGGGAAACTCACTTTTGAGCTTCCATCCGACCGCCCTGACCTCCGTGAGCAAATAGAGCAGTTAGTAGTGGCTTTAACTGAAAATCCCAGCATGGAAGTTCCCTTGAAACTTCGCTTGGAAGAAGGGCGCATTGTAGGTGTCGATCCCATAACTATTCCACCAGTTGGCATCGGTTCAGTTCCTCCGGTACGGCCCGAACCGACGGGCGAATCGAGGGTCGTAGTACTGAATGCCCCGGACGCCGCACGCATTTTGCCCGCCCATGGAATCGTTGAAATCAATGTAGGTGGCGTCCGTTCACTGCCTGACACTTTTCGTGTCGACGACGCACAACGCATGCTT
>JACNJI010000124.1 GCA_014382645.1 Verrucomicrobiota bacterium
GTCGGAAAACGATCGAACCAACGCTTGCGCTCCTGATCCGCCCAACCCCGACCCTCGACGCCCCACTCCGTGACATCACGCCACTGCGTTTCATTTTGGGCCAAAGCCGTAATCGCCATGGCCAGTAAAAAAGTGAAGTTGCGCATATTCTTGTCCTGGATGATCAGTTATAAAAGTTGAGGAAGGAAACATTCATCGGTCCACCCATCCGTCTGAACCTCAAGAAACAATCATGATCATTGATCGATTGACAGGTTGCCATTGGATGTCAGGTCACCGTGAATGGACTTGCCCCGGGTGGTACCGATGGTGTTTCCGGTGGCCAAGTTGCCCGCACCTTTGCCGGTAAAGCGGATGGCATGCTGAGCAATTGGTTTTTCGCGAATATCGTGCAGGGTATTGCCGGTCAAGGTCACGTGAGAGCAGTCCGAGGCGGCAACGCCGATGGCGCCATTAATGAACTGGCTTCCGGTGACGTTGATACGCTCGCACTTTTCCAACTCCAACAACGCCGTGATACCGGACTGACCGGTTTCGGTTTCATCGTGAATGCCACAGCCGGTGAAAGTGATGTCCGAGGAATCTACAAAACGCACACCGGTGCCATACCTCGGAGTGTGGCGGCGAAAGGAGTTTCCGCTTATGTTGATAAGACGCGAGTCCTCGATCAGTAGGTTGCGGCTTTCGCACGAATAGATGGTATTGCCGCTGAGCGCTACACCGTAGCACCCGGTGAGGTGCACCTTATTTTCCTGACTGCCAATGACATTGCCACTTATCGCAAAGAGCCCGGGAGGCCTCGATACATCAGGTTTTTCCTTTATGCGAATATTAGCGCCCCCTGGCGAACCAGTGGCTTGGATGGTGTTCGAGGCAATGGTCACCTCGTTTACGCTGGAACCTTCGGCGGTAGTATCGATGTAGATTTCGGCAGTCGGTTCCGGTGCGGTCTTGTGTGATCGATGGTTATTGTACTCGATGTCATTACCGGTGATCTGGAGGTTACGCACCTCCGAACGCTCAACCCGAATACCACCCAATCGATTGTAACCGACGTGACTTCCGGCGATGTTGATCTGGTGCAAGTTCACGCCATCGAGAAAAATGCCCACACCGGTGTTAAAATACACATGGCAATGACTGATGAGAACGTTCCGATTCCGATCGACAAGATGGATTCCATGCCGACACCGCGTAACCATCACGCCCTCGAATACCGACTGCATGGTCTGGATCAGTTCAAAGCCGTCAGCCTCCGGATGGGCGCCTTCCACCTCAATGTTTTTTATCGTCGGCATCCGCTGATGAGTCGCGACATTGCCGTTCCGACTACCAGGATCACCCGTGCCTCGATGCGCCCCGATCAAACGAAAGGCCGGGCCCTTGCCTGCCATCAGCACACGCGCCGTGCCGCCCGTACCATCAATCCCCAAGGGACCGCTTTCCGACAGAGTGATTTCGATCGGGGAAGTAATGCGATAAGTCCCGGGCGGAAAATGCAAGACTCCATCGCCCTCTTCCACCGCATGACGGATCGCCTCCCCATCATCAGCCTTACCGTCTCCCGCAGCTCCGAATCGCATCACATTGCTCATGCGTTCAAACTTGGTCCGTAGAGCTCTCCTGTCAATATCCCTAGGGAGAGGTTCTGGAATTACTTAATCAATTCAGCCAAGGATATATTAACCACCTTGCGGACTGAAGCCGGCAGGCTGGCTTCGGCCAAGGCCTTACGGTACGAGACCCGGGCTTCATCGGGACGCTTGGCTGCGACCAGAAGGTCTCCCTTGAACGCAAGGGTGGTGGCGAGCCATGAACCGTTGGTTTTATCGAGATCGATGTGGGCGAGTGTCTGCAGGGCATCGTCGTGTTTGCCTTGTCGGGAGAGGATGCGGGCAGCCTGCTGGACCGAGCGAAATTCGTCTGCCCCTCCAATACGTTCCTTGCCAATGAAGTTTTGGCGGTAGGCAATGAGGGCACTGGCCTCGTCCTTGAGATTGGTTTCGCGGTTGTGCCCGAGGTTAGCGATAATACTGGAACGGAGCCGCTTGTCGGAAGTGACGGCGAGAGCGGTCTGCAGGTCGGCCTCGGCGGCGGGACCATTCTTGTTTAGAACCTGTGCTCGGGCCCATTGCACGGTGGCCTTGAAGAGTTCGGGGTTGGAGTAACAGAGGTGATTGAGGCGTTCACCGCGCTTGATGGCGCGCTTGCCGCCGTAGAGGGCGAACCAGTCGGGGTGGTTCTTCAAGGTGTGCTCGTTGTGGGTCATGGTGTGCATTCCATGGGCGATCATCAGGCCGTAGGGGTTGCGCGTGCCCAACCGCATCATCCACATGGTGGTGGGGGCACTGGCCGTGCCGAAGCGAACGCTGAATTGCCGTAAGGGAAAATCCGGTTTGACGATCGTATCCAGTTTCGGCAGGGCGATGACGTCGCGCTTGGGCACCACCTCACCCAGTTCGCCCGGTAGGTACCAGCGAACGCCCAGTTGCTTAAGAAAGCCGCACACGGCATTGAAGGAGCCACGCTCATCGAAATTCCAGTACCGTTCGTCCTGCTCGCGGGAGAGGTCAGCAGGCATGCGTTCGCGGTTCTTGTACATGCCGCCGTTGGGTACGCCGAAGGAGGTGCCCGAGGCCTGCTCCCATTCCCGCTGGTCCTTGCCTGTAACGCGATCACCGTTGTTCTTCGCCCACGGCTCCTTGGGGACAAAATCAGTGTCATCGCCCAGAAAAGCCAGCCAGTCCGAACCGGAAACCAGCTGGTAGGCTCCGTGCTCCAGCCCCTTGGTCGAGAGATTGAGTGACCTCGTGCCCTCGCTTTCGCCGACGAACAGTTTCACCAACCCCTTCCCGCTGGGCGAGCTCAGCACCGCCAGCTTCGCTCCGGTCATCTTTTCGATGTAGGTCTGCAAGTCCCGTGCCGCAAAGCGGGTCGAGCGCGGGGCGTCCTCAGCCAACACAATCTCAGCGAGAGCCTAACCGTCTTTGACGATGAAGAATTTGGCGCTTGAGATTAAGGTAATCAGGAAAAATGCGAGGGAGGGATAAACAATTTTCATAAACAGGCCGGATTTAGCGGGCGCCGACTCGTTCCCGCCAAGTTTCATAGCGATCGGCCATGTCCTCGACGCGGTTAGGGTGACGCTTGGCGAGGTTGGCGGTTTCGCCAGGATCGGATGAGAGATCATAGAGTTCCCACGGCAGCTTGTTGCCGGGGCGAACGATTTTCCAGTCGGCCATGATCAGAGCACGGCCGCGAGGATTCGCCCAAGCCAAGGTCTCGTGACCGGCTCGCTTCTCACCCCGCAGGGTGGGGACAAGGCTTTTGCCCTCCATGGGAAGGGGGCGACGGTTCTGGAACTTGGTGGGATATTTTAGCTCGGCCAGGTCGAGGCAGGTGGCCATGACGTCGATGACGTGGCCGGGTTGGCGAGTGAGACCGTTTACTTTCTTAATGACCTTGGGCCAATGGGCGATGAGCGGGGTACGGATGCCGCCCTCATAGGACGATAACTTGGTACTGCGCAAGGGCGTGTTGCTGGTGAGGGCCCAGGCCAATCCGTACCCGGAAAAAGTATCGTGCGGACCGGGCATGACTTTCGGACCACTGCCGGGCCGAATGGTGGCCTTGTCCCTCCGCCAATTGTTTTTTGGGGAAGTGGAACTGAATCCAAAACCACTGTTGCTTGGCCCGAACCCGCCATCGGGAGCGGCTCCATTGTCTGAGAGAAAGAGGATGAGAGTGTCGTCGAGCTGTCCGGATTTCTTCAACACCTCAAGCATGCGCCCAACCCCGCGGTCGACGTTGGCGATTTGGGCGGCGTACACCGCCATGCGCTCGGCCTGCCAGTCCTTGTGCTTGTCCTTCTCCCAGTCCGGAACGTTTCCAGGATAGGGGGCGGGCTTGGCGCCATCCGGCAAGAGACCCATCTGTTGCTGGCGCTCGAGGCGGGTGGCCCGCCAGCCGTTCCAGCCTTTTTTGCGATAGCGCTCGCGGTAGCGTGCGATGGTTTTCTCGCGGGCGTGCAAGGGCCAGTGCGGGGCAACGTAGCCGACGTAGAGAAAGAAAGGCTTTGTGCCGGTGACGGCTTCTTTCAAAAAGGTAACCGCATGGTCGTTGAAGGCATCGGTCATGAAAAAATCGTCGGTGAATTTCCACGGCTTGTCGTCGAGGTAGAAATCGTTGCTCACGACGGGATGCCAATAGCTGATCATGCCTTGGCAGTTGGGTCCGAAGAAACGGTTGAATCCACGCTTCACCGCGAGGTCGCGCCCTTGCCACTTGCCGACCATGGCGGTGTGGTAGCCACCATCCTGTAGCAACTCGGGAATGAGTACGCATTTCGAAAAATCCTTCGGTTGGTTCCAGTGGTTACCTCGGTGCCCGGTTTGCTGGCAGTAGAGCCCGGTAAGCAAGGAAGCCCGAGTGGGGCCGCAGACGGAGTTGTTGTAAAACCGCGTGAAACGCAGCCCACCGGCTGCCAGTGAGTCGACGTTGGGCGTATCGATCTCGCCGCCGTAGCAACCGAGGTCGGACCAACCCATGTCGTCGACCATGACGAGCAGTATGTTCGGCCGCTTCTCGGCATACAGAAAAGCCGAGAAGAAAACCAATTGCAGGCCAAGTAGGAAACGGAGAGTTGGCATGAGGCAGCTTAGGTAGTCGGTTTCTCTTCTTTCACCAGTCCGGCATTCAAAACGCATGACGGCGTGCTTGCCGGCTTACGGTCTCATCTCGTCTCACTTCTTCCTCATTTGAATTATGGCCTCAGCAAAGGCCTTGCCGATCCGGGCGATGGTCTTGGCGCTTCCAAAATAATGATAGGCCGCATTCGATCGGGCAATCTTGTCATAGGTCTCATCTTCCGCCGAAATCAACTCCTTGCGATACTTCTCAAGATAGGCCTTTTGGGCTTTGGAGTCCATCGCCCCATCTTTGTTCGAATGGTCCTTGTGCTTGCTTTTGAGAAAACCCGCCATCTGCTTGACCTTGCCCTGATTGTCCTCGATTTCCTGAAGTCGTGAATCCCAGAAAGGGGCCGTCGGAACAGCCATAACATTGCCCTTGAATTCAGGCAGCGATGCCGGTGCGACCATGGCTTCACGAAAGGATCCGTGAATGGGAACGTAACGGGGACTGTCATACTTATCCAAAGGCCCCCCCACGCCCATGACGCCAATGACGAACTTCATTTCCGGAGCCTTGAGGTCCTTTCTCACGTCGCGAATGAAATGAGCCAAGCATTCACTGTAGGCATCGTAACCACCGGGTTGACCACGGTTCGGGTAAGTACCGCTGGCCACCATATCGTTCCAACCTTGAAACCAGGCGAAGCCGGCGATCTCGTAGCCCTTGCTGGGATCATAGCCCGGGTAGACTCGCTTCACGTCACCCAACACCTTACGGACGTGTTCGATCATCAGGCGGTAGAAGCGCCCCGTTTGTTCTGTTTTTTCAGCCTTTGCTTCCTTCAGGTTCTTTCCCCGCTTTTTCAAGTTTTCCAGCTCCTGTTCGCTGAACGGATAAGGACCCGCGGAAGGCGGGCGAAAGTCGGTATGCATGGATTTCCCTCCCCATGCCGTCTTGATGATAAGAACCGGTTCCTGCAGTCCCTTTTGCATATAGATTCCAAAGGTGAACTCAGGCCCGATATTGTCACTGGCTTGGGCTGGGTCTCTTCGGGAACCGAAACCAGCAGTCAGTTTGCCAAAACCTTCCCCCTTGTTGTCACGCCCACCAGTATAATAGGATATCCAGACCTGATCGCAAACTACGGGATCCCCCTGTCCATCAACCATTTCCTTCAGCATGGGCTTGGTCAGCGGATCAATCCTCATCGCCTCGAAGGTGCTTATCTTGGCATGACCCTCCATATTGGATTGGCCGCATAAGACGTAAACCTTAAGCGGCTTGGCGTAAACAGCGGAACAAGTCCAAAGTCCCAAGATGAAAAAGGGGAGAAAAGAGGTTGGGAAGTTGATCATGCTTTTAGTTTTAAGCTTTTGTCGTTGGGCACCAAGCCTACTTCGCCAATCTGACTTGTAGTTGCTTGAGTAGGGCAGCCGCCTTCTCGGGTTGAGCGGTGGCTAGATTCTTCGTCTCGCCTGCGGGGGTGCTGTGGTCGTAGAGTTCGAGCTCTCCTCCCCTGTGGGAGATGAGACGATGGGTGTCGGTGCGAATGGTCTGGGCGCCTCCCTTGTAGGAGAAGGCGGGGTGACCCTTGGCATTCGGACTCATCAAAATCGGAACCAAGGACTGGCCTTGCAGAAAGTTGGGCTTGTCCAGCCCGGCCAAGTCGCAGACGGTGGGAAACAGGTCCAAGGTCTCGACCACGGAACGCGTGGCTTCGCCCGGCATCGGGATGCCCTTGTAGGATATTATCAGCGGGGAGCGGAGAGACTCCTCGAAGAGGGCGTGCTTTCCCCAGATAGCGTGTTCACCGAGGTGCCAACCATGGTCGCCCCAGAGGATGACTATGGTGTCGTCGCGCAGCTTCAGCTGGTCCAACTTGGCAAGGATACGACCAACGAGGGCATCGGCATAGGTCACGCAACCGGCATAGTGGCGGCGTACCTCGAGAGCAAAGGCGGCATCCGTGTTCGGGTTGCGCTTCCAGCGGTTGTATTTCATGAACTCCCCCGAGCCATGCCAAGTGGTCTTGCCGGAAGGCTTGAGGGGATGGGGCGTGGGCGGTAGTTCCGCCTTCAGGTACGGTTTGACGTACCGGAGCGGGGCCCCGAAAGGGAGGTGCGGACGAATGATGCCGACGGCGAGAAAGAACGGTTTCTTGGCAGCTTGCTTGCCGAGGTCGTCGAGTTGACGGATTGCCTCGTCGGTTATGAGGCCGTCGGGATAGGCGGTGTCAGGACCGTCGAAGGCCTGATAGACGTCCATTTCCTTGGCGTTGCCTCGAATTTCGCCATTGGCCAGTCCGTGCATGGCGCCACGCGGGTGCCTCCAGGGACCGGCAGGCAAGAGGTGACGATCCCATGACTCGGGCATTTCGGGCTTGGCGTCCTCGTCCCAGTCCTTGCCTCCCCTGCCCCCGGGGTGGTGGGAGACCTTGCCAACGGATACCGTGGTATAGCCATGCTTCCTGAAAAAACCGGGGAAGCTGGGATGCTTGAGGTTGTTGGATCGCGAAAAAAACGCCCCGTTACTGCTCGACCCATAGGTACCAGTTAGCAAAGTGTAGCGGGATGCCCCGCAGGTGGGCGCTTGCACGTAATGCCGATAAAAAGGGCGGCCCAATGAGGCCAGTTTGTCAATGTGCGGCGACTGGACGTAGTCGGCCCCGAAGCACTTAAGCTCAGGTCGCAGGTCATCGATGCAAAGGAGCAATACATTGGGATGTTGCTGCTTCCCTTGAAGAGAGGAAAGAAGAAAGGCGAAACTAAGAATAACGATAGAAAACTTCATGGATCAATCCTTGGGGGCGCTACCCCACCAGTCCTTGTTGGGCTGGTAGTCGGGGTTAAGGAAGTTGGCGTGCTGGCGCTCGAGCCTTTCCTTACCCTGTTTGGCGAGGGACTCGAAGCGCGCCTTACGCTTGGCCAAGTCGGCCTTCTTGTCCTTGACCGGCATCTTCGCCTTGGTCGCCTTGAGCCAGGCATCGAGCTTGGCCCGCATGACCTTTGTTCGCTTGAGTTCGGCGGCGGCGAGGTCCTTTTGCTCCACCTCGTCCTTCCCTAGGTGATACAACTCGTCGCGGCCATCCTCGTGATAGTGGATTAGTTTCCAGTTATCCTCGGTGATGATCGAGGAGGGTTCACCACCCTGGTTGCCGTAGTGCGGGTAGTGCCAGTAAAGCGGTCGCCCGGGAATCGATTTTCCTTTCAAAAGAGGCACCAGGCTGACGCCGTCCACCTGTTGCTGCTTGGGCACCTTTATGCCGGCCAGTTCAAGCAAGGTGGGGTACCAGTCAATCCCGTTGACCGGCACCGCGCTGGTCGAGCCCGGCTTGGTCACCCCGGGAGCCTTGAGGTAGAACGGTTCGCGTATGCCGCCCTCCCATTGGCGCCCCTTGCCGCCGCGCAAAGGCAAGCTAGTCGTTG
>JACNJI010000207.1 GCA_014382645.1 Verrucomicrobiota bacterium
GAGTATGGGTTTTCCCAGTTGTCTTTGAACACGTTCCATACGTCGCGCTTCCAGGTGGGTTCCTCGATCGCCGGACCGCCCCAGCCGTCGTTGGTGGTGAAGTCATGGTCGTCCCAGATTGCGTAGATCGGGACCTTCTTGGCGAGTTTTGCCCATTCAGGCTGACTTTGCCGCCGGTAATAATGAAAAAGCTGCATCTCCGGGGTCTTGGGATCGTCGATGTAGACGTTGTCACCGAGCAGGAGGAGGGCCCGCGGATCGATCGCTCCTATTGTATCCCACATCCGCTCGTGCGGGGGGACGTATCCGGCTCCTCCGCCGAAGGCGATGGTGAACTTGTCTGAAGGAGCGTCTTTCTTCAGCGAAGTGTCGGCTAGAGTACGTTCCCAAGGCCAAGTCTTGGCATCGAACTTCCAGGCGTTCGGTTTGTCGAGTGCAAGGTCGATGAGCATTTGAGTCTGTTCCGGGTTTACCTTCTTGTCCGTAGTCGACTTAAGGTAGGCGATGGCCTCCTTCTTCTTTCCCTTCAGGATGAGCTTGAGGGCGTGGGGATGAATGCGCTTTGCCTGATTTCCTTTTTCAGGTTTCTCGTTGTTGACTCTTGGATTGGAGGCTTGGGCAAAAAGTCCGGAGGCACTCATCATGGCTAAGGCGACGAACAGAGAGAGGCACGTTTTGAGGATAGGCAGGCTTTTTGTTTTTCTCATGAGCTTGAAAGTCTTTTCAATATGAGTTCTTTTGGCAACCCGGCTTCGGGTAGGTTTGGCGATTTAGCTCTCCATCCTCGCTCTTTTATTTCTCGAGATTGAAAGCATCTCGATTGTCCGCAAACTCATCAAATACTTTCTGTGCATGGTTGATGGCGCGGTAAGTACGAATATTATTCTTTATCTCCACCTCAATCACATGTTGTTCCGATACGAATTTTTCAACATACCAGTATTCGTCTTTTTCTGGTTTGCGAGTGTCCACCCCCCATGCACCGTCTCCTATATATAGGGTGCCTTCTGGGTCGACTTTGTCCGCCCGTAAAAGCTTGGAGCGTTTGTACAGATGGTGATCGTTTTCAAATGCGCAATCCAAGCCATATTCATCAAAGGCGGGAATCCAATGCTTGCGAATGTTCATGCTCACAAGGTTATCGAGTCCACCTTTCATCACGCCATAAGCTGGTGCGTGGTAGAGTGCAAACAAGTGAAGTCTGTCCCTGCGGGAAGACAGTGAAGAACGAATGAAGTCGACTTGGCTTTCGACCGGATGGGTATGGCTGGAATCTAGAACGATGACCGATAGATCCTCGTAAAAATCTACCATATAAAAAGACTGTTGTTTATTAGGAAATGGAAAAAGACTGTAGAACATGGGGGCATCTTTGGGGGTTCGCCCGAAACCGGGGCTGGATACCTCATGATTTCCAATCGCAACGACAAAGGGAATACTCAGACCATCCGCCCGCAACGCATTATTGGAATATATCTCAATCCAAGAGAGCCATTTTTTCCAGCTTATGGCATTTGCATAGGCAAGGTCACCTCCAAGCAGGGCAAAGTCAGGCGAGCGAGAAGCCATTGCCTTGACCCCAGCAGTAAGCATCTCAGCGTCTTTCATCATGTCTCCTCCCGCTACAAAACTGAGTTTGTCCGGTCGCTTTTCAGGTAAAGTACGGGCTAAAAATTCATTGTCTCCCAGAACTACTCGATAGGTGGTGGCGGGACGCAATTCGGTTAACTTGACCTGGCACACTTCGACGTCCGAATCCTTATAAAAGGAGTGTCGCTCAACTTTGGCGGAATGGGTGCTGTTCCCATCTGCAATTCCCCATCTGAACCGTGTAGGCTCATCTTCCCTCACCAGCCAAATTACGTTGAAAGTGGTCGCTGGCGAATCCGTCCAAGTGAAGAGCGCTTTCTCAATCCCCTGACTGGTTGACTCGTTATTGTACACCACAAAGAGTGCAGTCAAAGAAGTGAATACCAGTGTGAAGGTGATGATGATCGATCTTTTCATCTTCTTGGTTCCAGTAATTTAGCTAAGTTCAATATCACGATTGAGAGACCGTTAGCATCACTGGCAAGGGTGTTGCGATCATTTTACGCAACGCTATGGCCAAGCCCACTGGTAATGAAGGATTTTCCATTATTCATTTGTTGGAACATATTTGTTTTTGTAGCCAAGCCCGAGCCGTTTGCCGGGTGGGACTTTCACGATGGGCCCAGAGGTCGGTATGGGAATGGATGACGGGGCCATCGGGAATCTTAAAGATCTTGGCCACGGGGACGGGCAGGAAGGTGAAGGCCCCGAGGTCTGTGTGTTCCTTGAGGTAGTCGTTTGCGCTTCCGCACACCAGAACAGGACGACCCTTCAGCCGGGCGAGGCGCTTGAGAGCGGAAGCCCGGTCACTTTTTGGGTAACCCCATTTCCTTTGTCCGTCGAAATGATCGTGGGCGATCATTCCCTTCCAGAAGGCGGCGATTTCATCATCCGCCAATCCGAGGTAACCACAGGCTATGGCACCGCGTGAAAATCCGCAGACAAAGAGGTTGTCGGGATCTCCACCGAATGCCTTGCAGATACGGGGCAGGTTGACCTTGCAGTAGTCGATGGTGGCTTGGCGGTCGCCCCACCACTTCACCGTGTTCTCCTTCTTGCCCTTCTGGACGTAAGGCATGGATACCCAAATGAAGCCTTTCCCTCCGCTCAATCCGTAGCCCAAGTTGGCACCCTTGACCTCTCCGGTTGATCCGCAAAAAGGTGCCTTGTTGCCAGTGTACTCGACCAGCACGGGATAGGTCTTTCCCTTTTGCCAGTCGGTGGGGAGGTAGAGTGTGTGATAGACCTGTGTGCTTTCGTACTCGGGTGCAACTTGACGGACCCGCTTGCCCGGAGCGGGCACCTCCTCCGCCATGACGGGGGTGACCAAATCCTTGGCTGGTTGCGATTTTGCCAGAGAATGAGCATGCCCGTTCCATAGCAAAGCGATGGAAAAAAGGATCCGCACTAATAGATTCATGGAGACCTATCCTAGAAACGTTGCATTGCTGGTCGATTCGATTCGACAAGCTAAGGGAAATTGCCGAATCAAGGACGCTTAGGAAAATCAGGATTTGGCCAAGGCGACCACGATCTCCTGCTTCGACTTAACGACACCGCCCGGTTGCTCGAGAGTGATGACGAAGGCGGCGGGGTCGGAGACTTGCAGGGCGTTGCGGATGGGGATAATCGCCGTTGCGCTTCCTGAGGGAATATTGAAGACGCCGCCATCCACTGGAATCTCATCCCGTTTCGGGTCCACGATCCAAAGCTGATATTGGTTTTTGGTTGGGTCGTTGACGGGCAGGTTGACGAGAGACATGTATCCTTCTTGGCGCTCGTCGTTCCATATGACTTCGCCACTGATTTCCGCATAGGGATCACTCGCTGGGGAGAAGGCCAGACGCTTGGTTTCGGGAGCATCCCGAACCAGTGCTTCAAGTTGTTGAGCGGCAGTTAATTCAGGAGCGAGTACCGGCGTGTCGAAGTCGGGGAGGTTGAAGAAAACAAGAAGGCATGCCGGTTTCTTTAACTATTTCCTCATGTGTCATTCCCTTTACGAAATGAAGGGAAAAGAGTTCCCGGGTTTTTTCGGGTAGTTGTTCGAGAGCCTTCCATAGAAGTTCTCGATCCAAACCGGTTCCGGCAATTGGAATAACAGAAGAAGCTTCAGGAACACTCTCCAAATCAGTCAGCACGGGAAGCCTACTTTGCTTGCGTTGCCAGTCAATTGAACGGCGACGGGCAATCAATCCGATGAAGGTTGTCTCGCGGGCAACTGCTGGGTTGTATGTGCCGGCTTTTTGCCAGATTTCGGTGAAAATTCCCTGACATGTCTCCTCGGCGTCAATACGTTCGCTTATGCGACGGCAAACTATGCTCCAAACAAGCGGACCGTATACATCAATGCACCTTTTCATCGCTTGTCCGTCCCCTTTTGCGACGAGAGGGAGCAAGGATTCGTTCGCGTTGGCTTGAGAACCCTCGGAAGCAACGATTCCGAGCGCGAAGCGAAAGGAATCGATATTGGAAAAGAGGATGAAGTTACGCAAATACATGCTAAGAAGTTAGCCGAAATATTAACATTGATTATGATGTCATCAATGAAAATAGATTTTTTGTTTTCCATAGATCAGCGGCCAAAGCGTGCTTGGTCCGGAATTTGCATAAGGTAAGAATCCACGATACGATCTTCTCTCTGCTCGAGTTCTCCGAGAAGGTCTCGGAAGACATTACGGGATTTCCATGCCTCGACTGCAAACTGTGCAACCGGTTGATCGTCTACAATAACAGCTCTAAGTTTGTTGCTTTGCGAGGAGGATGAAAATTGGGTGTATTTGGATAAGAATTCATATCCGTTCCTGCTGAATGAGCGCCAACTTGTTTCATATTCACCCTTAGCATATAGAGCCGATCCTTCCTTCAAACTTTTTTGGACGAATAGAATCGCATCGACTGTGGTTATATCCTTTTCGGGTAATTCCATTGGATCAGGGATTACGGACCCGATTGCGTTGATGAGCCCATTGAACGCTTCCGAATCGGATTCGATGATTCGGATGCCACTAATTTTTGACTTACCCTCGTCCTGAGTGAGATAAATTGGAGCCCCGTGGATTGTTCTAAGCTTATTATATGGCTTTGGGTTTTCGCTAACGTGCTTGCCGACAATCACGTGCCGTGCCAACACCCCGTAAAGTGCTTCCGTCAAGGACTTACCGTGGTTTTTGATTAGGGATTTGTACGGATCCTTCTCCCATGCTTCATTAACTGGAGCAAATATGGTGTACTGAGATCTGGATGCTGCCAATGGCAAATCTAAACCTGTCTCTTTGAGCAAGCGAGTCAATGTACTGAAACGTTCCTCGTTTTTGAGCATTTCAAGCAAGCTGTTTTCAGCCGGCAATATGACTGAATCGATCACGTGAATGATGCCGTTCGCACAGGGTATGTCCGTTTCAATGATCTTTGCTCCGTCGATGGTGGCATGTTTGCCGTGAAGTTTATAATTCAATTGTTGGCCAAAGGCACTGAATGGGGTAACATCGGAGACACCGAGGCTACGGTGACCACCCGAAGATTTGCCGTACGCAAAAACGCTTTCCGTAATGTGATGCTTGATGATATCTTCCAACCGTTCGTCGTTTTCGGGAAGAAATAGGGATTCGAGCACTTGAGGCGGAAGTTTTTTAAACGCATCATCCGTAGGGGCAAAGGTCGTGTACAGGCTGTGCATATTTTGAAACAGCTTGCCTTGACGGCTGGCCGTGATGGCCTTGGTGAAAATGGTGAACCTGCCGTCCTTTTGGAGACGCTGGAACAAATCGTCCGTCGTTGGAGTAAGCACCGAATCAATTAAGTAAATGACCCCGTTGGAACAAGGGAACACTTTGGCTGTAAAACGGGCATCACCAATCATTCCCTTTTTGTAGTTAACAGTCAGAAACTGACTGGAAGTCATACGGAGCAAAGAATATTTTTCTATAAAAATTTGTGCTTCCGCGAGCTCTTTGACGTGAAAGCCAAAAACTTCCTCTAGTCGGTCGTCATTACGCGGATCAAGCAATTTATCCACTGTCCCTTTAGGCAAATTCTTGAATGCTGCATCGGTGGGAGCGAAAACCGTATAACTTGCGCTGGTATTTTCGGACAGCGTGGATCCGACCCCGGTTTTTTCGAGAAGCTGGAGAAAGCTCGATAACTCCGGCATTTCCCGGATGGTACGGCCAATGGTATTGGCTTCTGCGGGGTTCGCTGCTTGAAGGCTGAGAGTGAGAACCGAAAGGGAGACGATGATAGCAAGGGGTAATCTTCTAGGGAATTTCATAAGAAAAGGGGGAAGAATAATTTATTGAATTATGGGCTAAAGAAAACGCGGACTCCCTTGGATGGAAGCCCGCGTTATCAAATTGACAGAGGTGTATTAGTTGGAAGAGGCGAGCACCTGGTCGAAGGCTTTTCTCATGATCCAAGCTTGGGAAGTCGGGCAGCTTTCAGCGGATGCCTTGTGCATGGCAGTCTTGATGGTCTTCGCTGCGACCGGGCAAGCTGAGGAAGAACACTGGCCTAGGACATCCTTGCCTGCTTTCATGTACAAAACTGCGGCCTGAGCGTGATGACCGGAATTGAACATTGGAACGCCCTTGTGAATGGCTTGCTTGATGATGTGGTTGGTGTTTCCGGCAACCTTTTTGGTGGCAGGGATCAAAACTGCGTCAATCACGTGTATGATCCCGTTAGATGTCTTGATGTCGGCCTTGATTACCTTGGATTTGTTAATCATCAAGGTTTTGCCGGAGGGCTTGATGGTGATTTCGGCACCGTTGACAGTTTTGGCGGAGTCGAGCTTGGCGGCCTTCTTCGCCTTAACTTTGCCGGAAACAACATGGTAAGTAAGGATGCTTACAAGTTTTTGCTTGTTCTCAGGTTTGAGAAGAGATTCGACCGTACCTTTGGGCAACTTGGCAAAAGCCTCGTCAGTCGGCGCAAAAACCGTGAAAGGGCCTTCGCCCTTGAGCGTGTCGACAAGGCCGGCTGCCTTTACTGCGGCGACAAGCGTCTTGAAGCTCCCTGCGGCGACGGCGGTGTCCACGATGTCTTTTTTAGGTGCTCCCGAAAGAAGGGAAGCGATCATTAATAAGGATGTTACGGATGTGATTATTTTTTTCATTATGTTTTTAGTTAGTCGTTAAGGCATTAGAAGATTATTAAATTCTATAATTAAGGTATTCGTGTGAAATTGACTTTTGGATTCAAAAAAAAAGGTTTTCGCAGCAAAATTAAGCAGGGTAGCCAAGCCACATCATTAATAGGGTGTTTCAACAGACCTAGGATTCTTCCAATAAAGAATCAAACGGACGTGTGGACAATGGAGTGTGTTTAAACGAGCAATAGCTTTAATAAGCTCTTGGATCGTTGCTTCCTTCCATTCCTTCAATTTTGCATCCAGCCTTTTGACAGGTTCGACGTAGGGGGAGGATCTATTTAGCTCCCGTCATCCGATACTCCAAATCGAACCGACTGGAGGGATGAGCCTGCGAGTCCGTTTTCAGTGAAAGCGAAAGGAATAGAGATCACACTCGTTCATCACGAAACGCATCCGCACGGGGCGCCCGGCGAGGGAAGCCAGCTTGGCGTTGCCTTTCCATTGAACTTAGAGATCGATGCCGTCTCCGTAGACGGGCCGCAATCTTTCAGGGAGAACCCTGGAGTCGCCTTTACGTCCTCGGTCTGCAACTCCACGCGCAGGCCTCCAACGGCGCTTGTGCTGAGATTCAATTCAAGTTGTTTTCCGGCGAAGATCAGGGGCTTCGTCAGGACTTCGGCTTTCGTCGCGCCGGCGTTGATCGAATGAAGCCGTCCGTTCGCAGGACGTAGCGGTCGCCGCTGGGGTGGTAGATCGAGAGTTTCTTGGGGCCGCTTTGAATGACGTTCTGGGCGACGTAGTTTGAGCGGTTTTTCCAACGTTCCGGATCCATGCCTGGGTGCATGAAGGCGTGCGTGAAGCTTCGATCGTATTTCTCGGAGCCGGCACGCGTGGTCATGAACAGAATGAACCCCCTTCATCCCCAAGTCTGATCGCGCCTTGGGCGCGTGAGGGCAGAAAGGCAATTTCTATCAGTATCGGAGCCTGAAGCCCACGACCTGCCCTAAAACGCTTGCACGGAAGGCAAAAAAAATCTCAACTGGGCTCATGAAAGGGAGAAAACCCCCTTCTTCCCCCTGAACCCCCTTCATCCCCATTCTGATCGCGCCATCGGTGCGGGAGGGCAGAAAGGAAATTCCTATCAGTCTTAGCGTAATTGTGAAAATGACAGAAACCGACCGCACCCACAGACAATCGACTCTGAGATCCGTGCCTCATCCGAAATTACGCAACCGACGCTCGTTCCTCGGTAATCTGACCACTTCGGCGGGTGGTATAGCGTTGGCCCAGTTGCTGGCTCGTGATGGGTTGTTGGCGGCGGAGAAAAAACCGCCGATTCGGCCCCTGATCGACCCATCACGGCCTTACGCCTCTCGTA
>JACNJI010000278.1 GCA_014382645.1 Verrucomicrobiota bacterium
ATGAAACAAAAGAGATGCGGGGTGAAGGTAAAATGGAAACAGGGAGGACCCAGCACAAGGGCACCTGCCAGAGCGCGGGGGGGCAAAAGGCCGCGACGCTTTGAGGGAGCGCAAAGAAGAGTCATCGGCTCGGTCGTTGACCAGAACAAAATGCCGATGGCAGTGGGGGTGCAGAGGGTGAAGGAAAACCAACGCCATCGGGTCAACAGTGGCTTGGCATCAGGCCCGCCGATGATAACACGCCCGAAAGGAGAGAAGAAAAGAATGATGCACGTCGCAAGCATCAGCAACGGCGCGACGGCAAAGACCTTGCCGAATACAGCAAGAACACCGTCATTGGCATCGGTCATCGTCTTCGTAAAGGCGTCCTTATCCACAAAGTTCATCAACACCGCAATCAACAACAGTAGAAAAGGAGGAAGAAATACCAACGGTCGAATCTTCTTCATTTATCGCTTATTAAGTTAACAGAGTTTAGACTCAAGACACATAAGGCATGGGAGAATAATCAACGCAAAGAAAGCACGTCTTTTTCGTATGCCCTCACTTCGTCCAGCCAATCTGCCCCAACAGGTGATCCGGACTTCATGCAATGGTAGTCCCAAACCGAGCCGAATGGCATCGACTTGAGTTCTTCCATCAAGGCCAATCGCCGGGTAAAATCGCCATCAAGCTCCAGTTCCTTGAGTTGTCCCGTTGGCTCCAACAGGGCAAAAAGGAGTGCCTTAAGCGTGTTGCGAGCGCCGATCACCCAGGCAGCGACACGATTGATGCTTGCGTCAAAAAAGTCCAAGCCGATGTGGACACGGTCCAGGTAATCGCCGCGAATAAGCTCCTGTGCAATCGCCTGCAATTCATCCCCAAGAGTCACCACGTGGTCACTGTCCCAACGAACGCCACGACTGATGTGAAGGAGTATCTCAGGAACATACATCAGCACAGAGGAAAGCTTGTCGGAAACAACCTCGGTCGGATGAAAATGGCCGCTATCCATGCAGAGGAGTTTGTTTCGTGAAATGGCATATCCCAAATAAAACTCGTGTGACCCGACGACGTAACTCTCGGACCCGATTCCGAAGAGCTTGCACTCGACGGCGTCAAGGTTGTGTAATGAATCTATTTTTTCTGCAAAGATGGAATCCAGAGATTGAGCCAAGCGCTCGCGGGGAGCACGGCGATCCGCCGGTGTATCCTTATGTCCGTCAGGCACCCAGACGTTCGTCACGCAGGGACTGCGCTGTGCCTTACCCATGGCGGCGCCAATCTTCCTGCACGCGATTCCATGATCGATCCAAAACGACCGAATACCGGCATCGTAGTGGGAAAGCGTAAAGCCATCGGCAGCCTTTTCGTGAGCAAAATAAGTTGGGTTGAAGTCAAGCTTGACCTCTTGATGCCTTGCCCAATCAATCCAACCTTGAAAATGTTCGACACCGAACTGATCACGCTCAACGCGCTTCGGAAACTCACCGTAACATGCGTGCAGATTTAGTCGGTGACTACCGGGAATCAAGGAGTAGGCCTGTTCAAGGTCTGAACGCAGTTCATCCACCGTAGTCGCTTTGCCCGGATAATTACCGGTTACGGCCAACCCCCCTCCAATCTCTGCACCGCTATCTTCGAATCCTCTGACATCATCGCCTTGCCAGCATTGCAGTGATATGGAAATTTCGGAAACGTTCTCCAAGGCGGCCGACGCGTCGACTCCAAGGGAGGCGTAGCGTTCACGAGCCAATGAATAGGCTTGCTCGACCTGTCTTGAGTCAGCCATTGATCAAGTATCCTCCGATGGCAGCGCCACGTGATCGAGTGCTTGCCGAAGGTCCGCCACGATATCCTCGGCATCCTCAAGCCCCACACTGAGACGCAGGAAGCCTTCCCCGATATCCTCCGGATAATTGAGGACACCGATTTCGGGGCGATCTCCTTCCTGAGGATAATACTGTACCAGTGATTCCGCATGACCGAGACATACTGCGTGGGTCACAAGTTTGAGGTTCTTGAGAAACCGAAAGTAGTTCTCTGATTCGCCCTTCAGGCCAATGTTCATCATGCCGCCGAAACCATTCATTTGCTTCTTTGCGAGCTCATGCTGAGAATGACTTTTTAGCCCCGGATACCGCACAAAGGAAACCTTTGGATGCGCCTCAAGAAATCGAGCGATATGCATGCCGTTTTCACAGTGTTGTTTCATGCGAAGCGGCAATGTGGCGGCGCTCCGCATGATCAACCATGCATTGAAAGGATTGATCGTTGCCCCAAGGTGAACGCTTGCAGCGTCTCGAATCCGCGTAATTAAATCCTGCCGTCCGGTCACCGAACCGCCGAGCCCGTCACCGTGCCCGTTGACGTATTTCGTCAGGCTATGCATCACCAGATCGGCGCCTAACGCCAGCGGGTCCTGTGTGACGACACCTGCAAAAGTGCTGTCCACCGATAGAATCACGCAAGCCCTCTTGGCTATGCGAGCGATGGCTTCGATGTCGCTGATACAGGTAGTGGGGTTGGCGGGAGTCTCGATATGGATGACTTTTGTATTGGGCCGAAGGGCCGCCTGCACGTTGTCGGCATCCCAAGTGTCAACCAATGAGACCTCGACCCCAAAACGTTTTGCCAAATGCTCGTTGAGCAGACCGTGTATGCCAATGTAACAAATTCTGGAACTGATGATGTGGTCGCCCGCGCTTAGCAGGCTGAAAAACGTTCCCGAAATGGCAGCCACCCCACTTGCGAACACCACACAGTCCTCACCATTTTCCATTCCTGCCAATCGTTCCTCCAGGTAACGTGCATTGGGATGCCGGGAACGTGGATAATTGTAAGCATGGGTATTCTCCCACAAAAATGATTCAGACAAAGTATCGGCATCGTCATTGAGTTCGAAACTATTCGCCAAGACTATGGGGCGGCGTATGGCCTTGGTTTCCGCGTCAACGCCTTCGCCACAATGAATCGAGCGCGTGGCAGGGCCCATGTTCTGCATTTCCTCTTCGGGGATGTTCATTTCAAGTTCTATTTCGATTGAGTTACAGACCTATCATCACCCAGGAGCCCGTAGAGAAATCCTTTGGGCAAGGCTGAATACAGGGTATTAATATTAATGGAGACATGTCAGATCCTTCACAAGAGTCTGGCGACACGAAGAAAGTCAATAGGGAGTTCCGTGCGACCTGTGACCGCAAGATCAGCCGCAGCCTCGCCATACGCCGGAACAAACTTAAAGCCGGCGCCGCACAAGGGTCCGCAAATGACAACACGATCATGCTCGGGATGTACGTCGATGATTGGCACATCGTCCGCAGTGTGGTCATAGAGACAGGTACGCAGTCCAACCAGCGGGCCGTTGGCCTCGGGGAAATACCTGCGCAGGCCTTTCCGGATCAACTCCTCGTCATGTGCGTTGGGAGTCCGGTCAAAACGATCCGGGTTCACCGGTTCCCCATACCAATGCAGTCCGATCTTATACCCCGGAACATCATTCATCATTGGAAAGCCGTAATAAATGCCATCCTCGTCCTCAATACACCAACAAGGCATGGACTCGGGCTCGTACGCTTTAAAATCCTGCAGTGGCCAGACCCAGGCGAAGCTCATACGCGTGACGGTGCATGCAACGCCAAGGGCTCCAAGCAGTTTCCCCGTCCACGGTCCTGCGCAAAAGACAATGCGCTCAGCCGAATAGGTCTCACGATCCGTTTGCACCGTGACCCCACCACTGTCAGCACTCCAATCGAGCACCTTCGTGTTTCCAATAATCCGGGCGCCTCGCTGCATGGCCAATCGCACATTGGTGGTGATCACCATCTCAGGTCGAAGAAGCGCTCCCTGAGGATCGTAGGCGCCCCAATAAGGCTCGGAAATCTGAAACTGCGGAAAGCGCTGATGAATTTGCTCAATCTCAAGGTCTTCGAAATGTCCAAGATTTTGCTTATAGCCCGGGAAGTCTCGGTGCGGAGCCAGATCAAGAAAGCCGGTGGTGACCATAAGGTCGGACTGGCCCGATTCATCGATAAGTTCGGCATACAATTCATAAGCCCGCAAAATAATAGGCTCGTAGGAACTACCGATGTAGGGAGCGATCTTGGTCTGCCTAGAAAACCCGTGCGAGCCACCCATGGTATGAGGCACCGAAAATTGCTCGATTCCAAGAACTCGCACTCCTCGCTTGGCCAAGTCGTAACAGGTAGCCGAGCCCACGGCGCCGACACCAACAACAATTACGTCGTAAGAATTAGACATTTACGATTCCCAATCATCCGGGTGAGACACGGAAGTGGGAGTACGGGGTACGGCAACCAACGGAAATCCAACAGAATCTCGACTCCGGGCAGGTATTCCTCCGGATCGAGCTGCTGACTTGAACTTGATCATGGTTATTCCTTCGATGCCTTTTCGGCTGACGCCTTGACCATCGGCCACTTTTTCAAAAACGCCTCTGCCATAATGAGGTGACCGCGACCATTGGGGTGTATTGGATCTCGACCATGGGTCTCTGCGCTCCCGGCAAGCATCGGCCCACGTATATCAATGACCCAGAGATTCTTGCGACCGTCAAGGGTTAGCAACCAATCGGCATAGCGGGCCATGACCCGATCATAGTATGCATAGGGCGTTCGGTAGCCGAACTTGTTTGGATTCTTCTCGGCTTCCAGTTCCGCTTCCGCATTTGCCTTGGACAGCAGTTTTTCGCCAACCGTCTTGCTGATGCCATCAGGCAATGGCGGACCATCTTTCGCGTAAGGCGGCGGAGTAAGTAAAATCAACTGACTACCGCTGGCCTGCGCCTTCTTTATTAGGATTTCAATCCCGGCCTGATAAGCAGCCAAGCGCTTTTCATTGAAGGGATGATAGATACCGCAGTTGATTCCATAACAGGCGACGAGCCAGTCAGGTTTGGCCGCAGCAAGTTCCTGATCAAGGCGGGGAAGAGGTGCGGGGTGATAGGATTCACTGAGGTTAGAAATCGTTTCACTGTTTCGGCCATGGTTAATGACCCTGGGTGGATTGGTCGGGTTCTGTTTTCCCAGTTCAGTGGCAATGGCGCGCACGTATCCTCCCGCCCGTGTAATACTATCTCCCAGAAAAAGGAAAGTCTGGGGTTTTTCTCCCTCCACTTTGAGCTCTTCAACTCCCCACAGCAGAGGCCATCCGCAACCAAGAAAAAGCCCTGCAAGGACGATCTTTTTTGTGCTCATTTTAAATTCTATTTTACGATTTTTTTGTTCTTGCTGAACGAAGAGGGATAGAAGGACAAATCAATATCAACTAGGGATTCGGCGCAACCAGTATGGAGTTTATGCATCCATCGCCCCAGACCCCGGCGGCCCTGGCATTTATCATGAATGCAGTTGTACCTTCGGGCAGAGGTTTCTGTGCAATAATTTCGTCTTTTCCGATTCTGCACGGAATGGATTGCAACGCTTGGTTTTTCCATTCTTTAACCTTCGTAAAACCAAGGGAGGCATTCTTTAACTGGCCTGAATACTTCATATGCACCAGACCGTCTGTCGGATCGATTCTTGGACGCTCAAAACGGGGCATAGGCACTCCACCTTTGACAACGCCATTGGCAAAGCCACCAATTTCCCATACTTCCTCCCAGCCGAATCCATGTCCATGAGGTAAAAAGGGGCGTATACACAAGATACTGGTGCCTCCGGCATCCCCTGCGGACCTGCTGAATCCATCGAGTGGAAAAACAGGTTCGTTCACTCCGTTCACCCATAGCATCGGCATCTTTGCGAAAGGTAAATGAGCCGACGGATCCCACTTGACCAAATATTCACGATACTGGTCAGGTGTCATATCATGCTTATGGATGTAACCGCCTCCATATACAGGGATGACAAAGGCGAGTCGCGAATCAACTCCTGCCACTGCACTCACAATCGTACCTCCCCATGAAATGCCGGTCAGTCCGATTTTGTCCACGTTGATATCCGGGAAGGATCTCAATAATGAATGGGCTCTAACCACGTCCGCCACCGCGTGATAGAACCACTGTTCCTTGTCCGGCAAAGCAATGTCGCCAAACCAACCGATACGTTTCGGCCCGGCGTTTTCATGCCCGACATTAAGCGGAAAACTTCCTCCTACGCCAAAATAATTTCCTCCAGGCAAATGGCCTTCCAAGTCCATTGCTATGGCTGCATAACCTTTTTTATTCCAATGAGCCACCCATGCAGGAAAAGCCGTCCCACCACCACCGTGAGCGCACACCACGGCGGGCCATCCGCCTTCGGGTTTCTCCCCTGTCGGGGTCGCGTAGTAGGCGAACACCCGGGTCGGCTTGCCTTTATAATCCGCGCCCTCGTAAAAAAACGAACGCATCCCCCTGGCAGGCCTTTCGCTTGTTTCGTGAATCGCCGGTTCACCAAATAATGCCTTGGTATCCCAAACTAAAATTCGTTCCCCCTTCTCAGCAACTAACTTCATTGTAGCAATTGAGAGAAATACAATTACTGGAATCAACCTGGTGATTCCTACGGCACGATGATGTTTTGACATTTGAATGGGTGGGTGGTTGCTCTACTTTTCAAGGGTTTCAATTTCGACCAAATCGGATGCGGCATGATTGTCTCGGTATCCTCCCCTGTCACGAAAAACATAGACCATAAAGGCGGTTGCGTCCTTGGGGAGAGACTTTTGAGAAACAAGCTCGCTGTCCTTGATGGAGCACTGAATGAAATGCCATTTTCGATTCTTCCATTTGCCTCCGGAATTCGTGAAGTAGATCCAAGCCTCGGTAAACTTGCCCTTGCCCTCGTACTTGGTGTGTACGATGCGGGAGCCTGGCTTGATGTCCGGTCGATGCAGCTTCGGCAGGGCCGGACCGCCTTTGACTATGCTGTCTGCGAACTGCCCGATTTCAGGAGCATCGTTCCATCCGTTCCCGTGTGCATGGATCATCCAGGGGCGCATGCACAAGCGACTGTCACCTGTGGCTGTTTGCGTGGACTTGGCGAATATATCGATTTGGAAAACGGGGTCGGCGACCGAAGTCACCCATAGCATGGGCATCCTGGCATGAGGTAAATGAGCGGAAGGGTCCCACTTTGAGCGATAGTCTTTATATTGAACCGCGGTCATGTTCTTCGGGGGAAACCATTGGGCGAGTCCCTCATTATCGCTCTTATGGATGTAACCGCCACCATAGACGGGAATGGCGAAGGCAAACCGCGAATCGACCCCGGCAACTGAACTGGCGACAGTGCCTCCCCAGGAAATCCCGGTCAACCCGACCTTCTTCGCATTGATTTCCGGAAACGAGCGCAGGAGGGAGTTTGCCCGGATGACATCGGCAACCGCATGATAGAACCATTGCTCATTGTCCGGCAACCCTCGGTCGCCGAACCAGTCGACCCTTGAAGGACCAGCCCGAGGGTGCCCTACCCCGACTGGGAAATTACCCTCCACATGGTGTGAACGCCCGCCGGGCAGATGACCTTCCAAATCCATAGCGATCGCCGCATAGCCCTTTTTATTCCAATACTTCACCCACTCAGGAAAGGCCGTTCCGCCTCCGCCGTGGGCGCACACCACGGCTGGCCATCCGCCTTCGGGTTTCTCCCCTGTCGGGGTCGCGTAGTAGGCGAAGACCCGAGTCGGCTTACCTTTGTAATCCGCACCCTCATAGAAAAAAGAACGCATCCCCTTGGCGGGACGCTCCTTGGTCTCGTGCACCTTTGGTGCTTCAAACAAAGCCTTGGTATCCCAAACCAAGATTCGCTTCAGTGGTTCTTCGGCCTCGAAGACGACTGAGCCGGCAAGTAAATTGGCGATCATTGCAAACACGCAAATTCGCGGAAGGATGTAGAGACCTGACGATTGTGATTTCATAAATTCATCTCTGATAAATCGGGATAAATCGATATGGCGTGCCCAGAATCAAGATTGAGAGTTGCTGGGAGACTGCCCCGCCGTGAAAGTTACCGTCATTCTGTTGTGTCTTCAGTATATTTTCGCATAATGGTTCCTAAAAAGCATTAAACTGCTCATCACCAGCCTGAAACAATGCCATCCCGCCATAG
>JACNJI010000169.1 GCA_014382645.1 Verrucomicrobiota bacterium
ATTGAGCTCCGCATCGACGACGAGTTCAACGTCACCATGACTGGACCGGCCACCCGAGTCGGTTCCATGACGCTTGATCCGGAATGCCTAGTCGGGTGTTGACAAGGTCTCGGGCTTCCTCGCGACCCAAAATCGGCATTCGTCCGAAAACTTCCGCACGAGAGCACCCTCATTCGCCAACTGCGATCGCAACGCGTCGACCTCGACCTTGAAGCCCGCCTCCCTCAGGTCCGACATGACGTCTGCCTTCGTCGGCACGTGAATATAAAGCTTCCCCATATCCGTAGACTCGAAACGATCTCCATACTCGAGTAACTCGGGTATCTGCTTCTCCTTGCGCCAAGCCAATTTCTCACGCTTCCAGAACTTCTTCCACTTGGCGCATTCACGATCATGCGTAGTGAACACGAAGTAACTTCCCGGCCGAAGAACCCTGAATATTTCCGACATGGCTTTACGGCGATTAATTCGAGCGGGAATCTGCATGAGACCATTGAAACCGAAAACGGCACCGTCAAACAGATCATCCTCGAATGCCAATCTCGTGGCAACAGCTACTCGCAAGTGCACCCCGTAATCCAACGCTCGGCCCAAACGTCGAGCCCTTTCGATCATCTTGCTGGAAAAATCAGTTGCTAGAAGATGTTTATAGCCCGACTCCCTAAGCCCATGGGATATGCACCCGCATCCACAACCGAATTCCAGTAAACTAGCCAACTTGTCTGGAAAAACTCGTTGAAACACCTTCGACTCGGACTCCCAGAGCCCTATTGAAGTGGCGGCATGGGCGTAATACTCCAAGACCTTTTCACCACAAAAATAATCCCGTACCTTATCGGCATTGACTTTCTCAACTGTCTCCACGGCGACCATAAGCTAAAAGAGAATGAACGATCGGAACATTCGGGCAAGAATCTTCTGGTGCCAAATTTCTTGCCTCTTTCCCCGAAAATTGTTTTATTTAGTATTTTTCCGCAAATGAAAGCCACGATTGAGACCCAAGGTAGTCAATTCACCGTAGAGCAAGGCGACAAACTCTTCGTAAACCGTTTCCCTGTATCAACAGAGGGCGACATCATAGATATTGACAAAGTGCTCATGCTCATTGACGACGGTAAAACTTCGTTCGGAGCACCCTTCGTCGAAGGCGCCTCCGTCAAGGTCAAGATCCTCGAGAACAAGAGGGCTAAGAAAATCATCATATTTAAGAAAAAACGCCGCAAAGGCTACAAACGCCGCAAAGGGCATCGTCAACACATTTCAGTGATTGAAATCGAGTCCATCAACGCCAAGTAACCCCAAGAAAAAAGAACAGCCATGGCTCATAAAAAAGGACAAAGCACTTCTAAAAACGGTCGCGACAGCAATAGCAAGCGCCTCGGAGTAAAAAAGTTCGGTAGCGAAAGCGTCGTAGCGGGCAACATTATCTTGCGTCAGCGCGGAACCAAATACCATCCTGGCAGCAATGTGGGATGTGGACGCGACTTCACTCTTTTCGCCCTCAAGGACGGCAAGGTGAAATTCGATAGGGAACACCGTAAAGTAAGCGTCGAAACCGCTTAGATTTACCTCAAGTTTTTTTGGGGTTTCCAAAACCCGCCACCCCAAAGCATGGAAGAAGCCCAACCCCGGGAAGAGTCCGAAAGCGAGTTACCCGCACTCGACTTTGAACAGTGTCGAGTACTGGGCTCGTTGATCGAAAAGGAGTTAACCACTCCCGAGTACTACCCGATGACCCTCAATGCACTCCTGAATGCGTGCAACCAAAAGAACAACAGGAGTCCGAGAGTTAATTTTTCTGAGGAGCAAGTCTCCCAGGCCATCGACCAGTTGCGGATTAAAGGACTCGCGTTCAGAATGGATCTCGTAGGGTCTCGTGTCCCAAAATTTCAACATCACGCGGAAAAAACGCTCGACCTGATAAAACCCGAACGAGCTATCATTGCCGAGTTGTTGAATCGGGGTCCCCAAACCGGTGGGCAGTTGCGAAGCCGCGCGAGTCGCATGTTCGATTTCGAAGGTCTTTCCGATGTGGAAGAAACCGTAACGGAGATGCAAGACCGCGACGAACCGCTCGTCATGGACATGCATCCTGCCCCTGGTCAAAAGGAACGGCGATGGCGTCACACACTTGCCCCCCCTCCCTCCGTGGAGGAAATCGAGGGTACCACCGTCTACGTACCTGCCCCCGACCCTAGCATAGAAAAAGTCGAATCAATGGAGACGGAGTTCAAAGAACTTCGCGACGAAGTCGAAGCTCTACGTTACCAAATTCGTGAAATGTCCGACGACTTTCGCGAGTTCAAGAAGCAGTTCGATTAGACCGCCTCGCCTCGCTATCTACTATTAGGAATCCCTCAGTTCGCCACTGGCCAACTGTTTTAGAAATTCCTCATAAGTTCGAGCAATGCCATCCTTCAAGGAAATACTTGGGGACCAACCCGTGCTCAAGATGCGTGATACGTCCATCAATTTTTTGGGATTCCCATCGGGCATGGAAGTATCCTGTACGATTTCGCCCTCGAATCCTACCGCGTGCATTACCAGCTCAGCCAATTCCCGGATCGAAACGTCTTTCCCGGATCCGACGTTAACCCAATCGGGAGGATCCTCTAGTTTCAGAAGATGCACAATAGCCGCCGCCAAATCGCCGACATGCAAAAATTCACGCCGTGGTTTTCCAGTCCCCCAGATGGTAACCTCAGGAGCTCCAGCCTCTTTTGCCTCATGAAACTTGCGCATGAGAGCAGGCAACACGTGCGAATTCTCGGGGTGATAATTATCGCCCGGGCCATAAAGGTTTGTAGGCATTACCGAATGAAAGAGCACGCCGTACTGGTTACGGTAGTGACGGCATAGTTCCAAACCACAGATTTTCGCGATGGCGTACGCCTCGTTCGTCTTTTCCAAAGTGCCCGTAAGCAAGCACTCCTCTTTCATTGGTTGGGGTGCACCGCGAGGATAAATACATGAACTGCCCAAGTTGAGAAAACGCTTTACGCCGTTAATCCAAGACGAGTGGACGAGGTTCAGGTTGATTGCTAAATTTTCTCGTATAAACTCAGCAGGATAAGTGTTGTTGGCGTATATGCCCCCTACCCTCGCGGCGGCATTCAGAACAACCTCGGGTTTTTCAGAAGCAAGAAAACCGTCCACTGCCGCTTGGTCGTAAAGATCCAGTTCCTCACGCGTCCGGGTGAGGATCTCCCAACCGCCTTCATCATGGAGGGCTCGGACCACGGCGGAACCGACCATGCCCCGATGTCCCGAAACGAAAATTTTCATGCGAGCATGTCTAGAGCTTCAGGTAGTTGCATTTTTTAAAGCTAGCTCATTCTCAGCCAGTTTCATGTCGGCATCCACCATAATTCGCGCCAATTCCTTGAAGGTCACCTTCGGTTCCCAGCCCAACTTTTCCTTGGCCTTAGAGGCATCCCCAATCAGTAAGTCAACCTCTGCGGGACGCTCGTATTTCTCGTCAAACCCGACATATTCCTTACAATCCAAGCCCAAGTAGGCGAAGGTTTCATCCAAGAACTCTTGCACGGTGTGAGTTTCGTTCGTGGCAATAATGTAATCGTCGGGCTTCTCTTGCTGAAGCATCAACCACATGGCCTCGACATACTCCTTCGCATAACCCCAGTCGCGCTTGGCATCTAGATTGCCGAGTATCAACTTATTCTGGAGACCCAGTTTTATACGTGTGGCGGCACGGGTTATTTTTCGAGTGACAAAAGTTTCCCCGCGTCTGGGAGATTCGTGATTGAACAAAATCCCGCTGCTGGCGTGCAACCCGTAGGACTCACGGTAGTTGATCGTCAGCCAATGGGCGAAGACCTTGGCGCAACCATACGGAGAACGAGGCCACAAAGGAGTCGTTTCCTTCTGGGGCACTTCCTGCACCTTGCCGAACATCTCGGAAGAGGAAGCTTGATAGTAGCGCACTTTTTCCACCAATCCTGCTTCGCGAACCGCTTCTAGGATTCTTACCGCTCCCAATCCGGTAATGTCTCCCGTGTACACGGGTACGTCGAAGGAAACGCGCACATGGCTTTGAGCCCCAAGATTATAAATTTCGTCTGGTTGCAATCTGTAGAGCAATTTGACCAATTGAACGGCATCAGCCAAGTCTCCGTAATGCAGGAAGAGTCGAGTATCATCCAGCAAGGGATCTTGGTACAGATGATCCAAACGACTTGTATTGAAAGTCGACGCCCTCCGCACGATTCCATGCACCTCATACCCCTTTTCCAAGAGGAACTCCGCTAGATACGATCCATCCTGTCCGGTTATACCCGTAATCAACGCTTTTTTCATACTTGGAACATGCTACTGTTTATATGGGTAACCAGTAAAGAACCGACTCTCTCAAATTCCCGGCATCGAATCCATTTTCCTGTAAATCGATTGTAAGAGAAGGTACAATCTTAAATCATCCGGACAACCTTTCGTTGACAAGCCACCTTCCATGCTCATTTTAGAATAGCTTTCTTCAAAGGGGGGGATTAGCTCAGTTGGTTAGAGCGCATGCATGACACGCATGAGGTCGCTGGTTCGAATCCAGTATCTCCCACCATTCAATTTCAATAAGGCAATGACTGAAGAAATAACCACGCAGGCCAAACGAAGAAAAAGTCCCGTCGAGTGGATCATCATCATCGGTCTGGGAACCCTGTTCGCCGTTATTTGGCTATACGCCCACTGGAACTTGTCTCGCCAGCCGCCCCACCATAAAGGCCCGCGAGCAATGGAACAACCAGGCAAGGTTTCTCCTCAGCCATGATCTCCGTACCGGCAGGCGTTGTCTGCATTACGGGATGCTCCCGCGGATTGGGTCGTGCCATGGCTCTGGCATTCGCTCGGCTAGGATGGCAAGTGGCTGGTTGCGCAAGAACCGTAGAAGCGATTGCAACTCTGGCTGAAGACTTAGGCAATCCTCACATCTTCCAAGCGGTAGACGTGACCAAGGATGCCGCCATGCAATCATTCGCGAAAACCGTCATCGACAACCTCGGCGCACCGAACCTGCTCGTCAACAACGCAGCCCTCATTAACGCCAATGCTCCGCTAAAGGATATTTCCCCCGAGGAGTTCGCAAACATTCTCGCTGTAAACCTCGGTGGTGTTCACCACTCCATTCGCGCCTTCCTTCCGGCCATGGAAGATGCCGAGCGTGGCGTCATCGTCAATTTCAGCTCATACTGGGGTCGCTCCACGGCACCCGAGGTAGCTCCTTACTGCAGCACCAAATGGGCGATTGAAGGTCTTACCCAAGCCCTTTCCCAGGAATTGCCGATCGGTCTCGCAGCAGTAGCCTTCAATCCGGGGATCATCGACACCGACATGCTCCGTTCCTGCTTCGGGGAAACCGCCGGAGACTATCATTCCCCCGAGGAGTGGGCGAAGAAGGCAGTACCCGCCTTGGCAAACTTAGGTCCGAAAGACAACGGAAGTTCCGTCACGGCACCCTAGGTCTACTATGCTAGGATTCTCACGAACCGCAAGCATTCGGAACTAAACCTTCGATCAAAGAACTGTTTCGAAGCCCGAGTCCTTCCAGAGGAAACAAATCTACTCGTCTTCTCTTTAAACCTCGGCGGTATCCATAACTCCATTAGAGCCTTTCTCCCCTATATGGAAAAAGCCCGGAGTGTAGTCATCGCCAACTTCAGTTCTTCCCAAGGACAATCGAATGCCCTTGAAGCGGTTCCTTTCAGCACTACAAAGTAAGGCAATAAGTGGTTTGCAGTAGTCGACTCGCCTTTATCAATACCGATATCTTCCGCACCTGCTTCGTGTCCGAAGCGTTAAGGTAACCTTTTATCCCGACGGGATGGGAACAAGGGGGGGCCAAGTTAGCTAGGCTGCAGGATTACTTTTCCTCAAGCTCTTCGATCTCAATAGTGCCTTCTTCAGTCGACTGGAAGAAGGAACCAGTAAGCTCATTGGAAATGAAGACATTTCCGAGATCGGAACGGTTCCATTCTCCCGCAAGCTCTACGGATGGGTCCAAGGCGATGAAATACTCCTGATTTTGATCATCCGTAACATACAGTAAACGGCGGCTAGGACCATAGATAACCAGCTTGGTAGAACTTACATTATTTATATCAATAATACTTTCTAGGGTAGCCAGATCGGAGATAACTACTTCCGCTAAAGCAAAACCTGCGGAAAGCGCTCCGGCATCATAATTGGTGCCGTAATGAAGCTTTGTTGTTCCATATCCTTGAGTTGAAGTAACGTCATGAACCTGCAGGGAAGTATAGGTGGCTTCCGCATCCTTGACTTGAAGGGACGCCGTAGAACTTAGCGTTATTGCATCGCCTGCATATACCTCGACCGCGTCTCCGGTAATGGTCGAATTAATGGTAACGTCGTCAGTGGCGGCGGTACCTTGCGCCGCAAGTATGATCTTACCAATCGTTTTATTAGTAATTGGCGCATCCACAGTTATCGGGCTTTGCGTCAAGATCTCTACATTGGCTTCAGTTCCGCCGGAAAGTTCAATTCCGGAGAGCCCTAAGTTGTTGGTAAATGAGGCAACGGGAGAGATAGTCAAACCTCCTGTATTCGCAACTTTGATCGCACCCGTATCGGAAAGAGCAGCCAATTTCGATACGGCCGTTCCGGACTTGAATTCAATACCAGTGGTAGCTCGCGCTTGCAGAGATTGAGCAACCGCAGTACCTGAAATGGATCCAGTCTCTCTAATTGCAATTTCATTGCCTGCCTTGAGAGTTAGTTCTCCAAATACGTTGTCTGCATCGTCAAGAACTATGTTCGTGCCGGCAGTAATGGAACTAGCAACGCCATCCTGGGCAAGAATCTCTCCCGTTTGGATAATATCTGCACTGGAAGTCAAGCTCAGGGAAACAGAAGCCTCGGAAGCAGCAATCGCCATGGAGCTATCCTCGGAAATAGAAACCGCTGCTCCAGCAAAGTCCAAGCTGCCGAAGTTCGTCGTTTCTGAAGTTGCGTCACCAAGAATAACGTTCTGACCGGTAGCCACTATTGTAGCCAGACCAGCAACGCTTACGTTGCCACTGTCGGTAAGCGCACCGCCGGTGGTAGTAACCGTCAAGTCTTGTCCCACGCTGACTGTTCCGAGATTCAAGGCGTTCGCGTCCGTGATTGCGACGTCCTTGGCACCCGTGTTGCTCAAGCTAACCGAACCGGTGAAGTCATTGGTAGCTTGAGTGAGTGTTATCAGATTGCCTCCGGCAGTAAAGCTAGAGGTGCCGGCAACATCCAAGGCACCCGTTTGGGAAATGTCACCGGAAGCCGTGACTGACAGATTCCGGCCTACAGCCGTCGTGCCAAAGCTCGTAGCGGCTGCAGAGGTCGTCAGGTCGCTGGTCGCACCGGTAATGGTTCCGTTCGCAGTCAAACCGGTCACTGCAGTGAGAGAGGTCGATCCCGTTGTAGTCAAGGTAACCGTCAAGTCGGTGGCGTCCTTCAAGGTCGTCGAACCACCGGTTACCGTAACTGCTCCGGTAAACTCGTTGGTCGCAGTGTCCAACTCAACGGTTTGACCCGTGGCGCTGATGGTAGAGGTGCCGGCAACGGTCAGCTTGTCGGTATCGCTCACAGCGCCTGAAGCCGTAACGGAAAGATTGCGTCCAACCGTAGTCGCTCCGAAAGTCGTGGCTGCAGCCGAGGTTGTCAAGTCACTGGTTGCTCCAGTCACGGTTCCGTCAACGGTTAAGCCGTTCACCGCAGTAATTGCGGTTGTTCCACTTGTCGTAAGGCTAGCCGACAAGTCGGAAGCATCCTTCAATGTGGTGACTCCACCGGTTATCGTGACTAAGCCGCTAAACTCGTTGGTCGCATCAGAAAGATCGATTTCATTGGTTCCGGCCGTAAAGCTGGAGGTGGTGTCGACGTCCAAGGCTCCCGTTTGGGAAATCTTACCGGAATTGGAGATCACTACCAGAGAACCACTTTCAGTCGAACCACCAAGTATCGTAGCGATCGAATTCGTAAGTTGGACTACCTCTTCGTTGTTACTATCGGAGTCGGT
>JACNJI010000122.1 GCA_014382645.1 Verrucomicrobiota bacterium
AAACGTGGGTCGGGGTGGTAACTAGTAAACGTCGTGTAATGGCAGTGGCGATTCACGGCGACTGCGACGAGAAGACCTTGCGCTTACTTGACGAGCGCATGCGCGACGGGTTGACCGCGATCCCCGGCATCACCCAAGTAGAGATTGCAGGCATTCGAAAACCGGAAATCGGAATAGAGGTTTCCGAGCGCTCCCTGCGGGAACATGGCTTGAGCTTTAACGAAGTGGCTACGGTGCTGCGGCGTTCATCCGTAGATGTTCCCGGAGGCGTGGCCAAGACTGCGTCCGGAGAAACTCTACTACGAGTCACCGGTAAGGCACGAGTTGGACGCGAGTTCGAGGAAATAGAGTTACTGGCTTCGGAAAAGGGTGCAAGCGTCCCCCTTCAAGACGTGGCTTCAGTCTCCGACGGTTTCGAGGACAAATCCCTATACACCCTTTTCAAAGGTCAACCTGCGGTTACGCTTCGCGTCTACCGAGTCGGCAGACAAAGCCCACTGGATATTTCCGATAAGGTAAATGCATTCGTAGAGTCCAAGCGTTCCGAACTACCGGAAGGGATCGAACTGACGGTTTGGCAAGATAGCTCGTACTACCTACGAGGTCGCCTGCAAATGATGATTGAAAATGCCATAGTGGGTTTAATTCTGGTGTTTTTCGTTCTTTCCCTATTCTTGCGCCCCTCTCTGGCAATGTGGGTAGCCTTGGGCATACCGATTTCCTTTTTCGGGGCCTTTGCCTTGATGGGACCGATGGGGACATCCATCAATCTCGTCTCCCTATTCGCCTTCATCGTAGTTCTTGGCATCCTAGTGGATGATGCCATCGTAGTGGGAGAATCCGTCTATTCTAGAGGACGGGCGGGCGAACCTTCTCTCAAAGCCGCGATTTCGGGGACTCATGCCGTGGCGGTTCCCGTTACCTTCGCAGTGCTCACCAGTATCGTAGCATTTATCCCGATGCTCTTTCTGCCAGGCTGGTTGGGCAAACTGATGAAGGATATTCCCTTGGTTGTTATCCCTGTATTGTTTTTCTCTTTGGTGGAGTCGAAATTCATCCTACCGTTCCATCTCTCATTGTGTAACTTCAATAAACCTCCAAGCAATTTCTTCTCTCGAATACAGGAAAGAGTGGCCACGGGGCTAGAACGCTTCATTGAGAAGTTCTACTCCCCCTTTCTCGACAGATGCCTCACCCACCGTTACCTCAGCCTATCGATATTCGTTGGTCTCTTCGCCATTACAATAGGATTAATCCTCGGAGGCCACGTTCCTGCAATCCGGGGAATTCCTCCGGTTCCCTCGGACTACATCTCGGTAAAGCTTACCATGCAAGAAGGCATGCCGGCCAATTCGACTGAGAAAGCCTTGCAGAACATGGAACAGGCACGGCTCGCCGTAGTCGAGCATCTTGAATCAAAAGGTGAACCGAATCCGTTCCGACATTCGATGCTGACGATGGGAGCGCAACCCTTCTCAGGTGGACCAGCGGGCTCTCGCGCTGCTCCCGAGGCTTCCCACTTCGGAGAAATTTCAGTGGAGTTGGTGAAATCCGAAAAAAGAAGTCGTTCCGCGCCAGAGATTTCAGCCCTCTGGCGAGAAAGATTGGGCCCATTGCCAGGGATGAAGCAATTAAGATTTCTTGATGTTGCGGCAGGAGGTCGACCCATTGCAATCGACTTGGAGATTTCAGGGTTAGACATTGAGCAAATGACCGCTGCCGCTGAAGAAATGAAAGCTAAATTACGAAATTTCTCGGGACTGTTCGACATCTCCGATACTCATGCGGGGGGCAAACGAGAATTAAAATTAAAGCTAAAACCTGAAGGAAGATCACTGGGATTGACTCAGTTCGACCTTGGTCGTCAAGTGCGGCAAGCCTTCTACGGCGAGGAAATCCAGAGAATCCAACGCGATCGAGATGAAGTTAAGGTGATGCTTAGATACCCGAAGGAGGAAAGATCCAGTCTCGCCTCTCTGGCCGCCCTGCGCATTCGTGCTCCCGGGGGTATCGAAGCTCCGTTAGAGGCGGTGGCATCGACCGAGTTCGGGCCAGACTCGCCAACCATCCGCCGTGCAAGCCGCTCGCGAACGGTCAACATACAAGCATCGGCCAACAGAGCGATCGCCGATATTTCCGCCATCGAGGCGGAATTGGAAAAAGGTTTCATACCCCAGATCGCCGAAAAGTATCCGGACCTACGCTTCTCCTTCGTGGGAGAACGAAAACAGCAACAGGAAACCGATTCCGGCCTCGGGCAGGCCACAGGCATCGCCCTATTCGTAATCTACGGTTTACTCGCAATTCCCTTCCGATCTTATCTTCAACCCTTCCTTGTAATGTCGGTAATCCCATTTGGTCTAATAGGAGCGGTATTAGGGCACTTGTTATTCGGCATTACGATGAGCCAGCTTTCGATCTTCGGTTTGGTTGCCCTGACGGGAGTGGTCATAAACGACAGTCTCGTGCTCGTTCACTGGGTGAACAGCAGGCGAGCGGAGGGTATGCCCATGGCGATGGCCGCCCGGAAGGCGGGGTCCGCCCGCTTCCGCCCCATCCTGCTCACCTCGCTGACGACCTTCGTGGGGTTGCTCCCAGTCCTCTTCGAGCGCAGCCTGCAGGCTCAGTTTCTCAAACCCATGGCCATCTCGATCGGTTTCGGCGTACTCTTCGCCACCTTAATCACGCTGATCATGGTGCCCGCCCTTTATCTCATACTGGAAGACTTGAGGAATGGGACGCTACGTTTTCTTAAATACTTCGGTTGGCGCAAAGAGGAAGAAAGCCCCTCGGACAGCAGCGTTATCCCGAGCTAGTCACCCTTTTCGCCCGAGGCCAGAAGGGTCTCAAAATGAGGTTCCTCTTCCTCCCGGGTCACGACTTCGGCTGAGACTTTACGGAAACCGGCTTCGCGGAGCATGCGATAGAGATCGTTCTCGGAAAAGCCAAGCCAGCGATCGGCGTATAGCTCACGGGCTTTCTCAAAAGTATGTTCCTTGAGGTCGAGCACGATGATCTGCCCCTTGGGTCGCAGAATACGAAAAGCCTCGGCGAGGGCAACTTCCGGACGCTGGGCATGGTGGAGAGACTGACTCATGAGAGCCAAATCAACGGAACCATCAGGCAGCGGAACCCTCTCAATGTCACCATGCTTGTAGGCGAGGTTGGTGAGCCCGTTCTTCCGCGCAAGTTCCTTACCAACGCGAACCATGCTGCGGGAACTGTCGATGCAATGTATCTTCTTCGCCCGACGGGCGAGAAGCTGAGACACCATGCCTTCGCCGGCACCTAGATCAGCCACCACAATTTCGGGAACAAGCCGCAACAAGAAATGCCCGATAGCCTCCCAGGAACGACCGGGGCAATAGTTCTTTCCGAGACGCCCCGCTACGGTGTCGAAATATTTCTCCGTGGCTTGCCTGCGTTTATCGACGATTCGCCGCGAAGCAATTTCATCCTTCTCCGCATCGGGCTCTGCAGAAAAGGCTTCAAAAGCTGCAAAAAAGAGTTTGTCGTTTGGAGGATCGGGGTTCAGAAATCCATAAAAGGTCTTCTTCCCGTCTTTTCGATCGGAGACGATCCCCCTTTGTCTCAACAGGGACAAATGCGTCGATATTCGAGACTGTCCCATATCCAATATTTCCTGCAGTTCGGCAACGGATAATTCCTCCTCGGTAAGTAGGCGAAGAATCCGCAGACGAGTTGAGTCGGCTAGTAGACGGAGGGTCTCGTAAGCGCTCAAGGGCAAGGGGGGAACAGATCTTTCACTGCGAAGTGGAAACCTGTTCCGCAGGCTTGGATGTAACTCAGTTGCGGTCGACCCAACGACTCATTCCCTCAACCCGCCAACTGTGTGAGACTCCATCGATATCGGTCAATACTTCCTCGCCCACTTTTTTTCCAAGTAGTTTTTGGCCCAAGGGTGTTTCGTAAGACAATACACTGTTATCGGGATCGCTGTCCCATGCTCCAAGAATGGAATAAGTTTGGGTCTCGCCCGAAGTTTGATCGACCAGATTTACAATTGTACCGATGCCCACACTATCCGAAGGGGCATCCGAGAAATCGGTAGATTGCGCACGGGCAAGATCGGACTGCAATTCGGATTGGCGCGCTAAAAGTAGCTTTTGCTCGTCCTTGGCCATATGATATTCGGCGTTTTCTCTAAGATCTCCGTGCTCGCGAGCAGTCTCGATCGCCACTGAGTTTTCAGGAATCTTTTCATTCGTGATCGTTTCCAAGTCGGTTAGCCTCTGTTTGAGGCTATCTGTGGAAACAATGAGGGTATCGGTAACGCCTGACTCGGTGGATGAGGCGGAAGAACTCTCGCCGCTACCATCTACAAGTTCTTGAACCTCAGGGAAAAGCTTAATGAAACGGGCGAGCAAAGAACGTTTACTGAGGTCATCAAAACCGGGGTTGAGCAAGAGGGCTTGCACCAAGTCTCGAGCCGTTTCCAAATCAGCCTGCGCTAATACATCCGGTATGAGAGTCTTGTCCTCACTAAGAACTTCCGCCAAAGGGATTCGTCGAGTACTGGCGTTTCGCAAAGACTCGTGATCGATAGCTGAAAAAACAGAACTAAGAAGTCTAGGAGTAAATAGAGGTTCGAGAAACTTTTCGAATTTCGCCAGTTTACGAAACTTCAGAATCCAGAGTAGAACAGGACCTTTAAGTGTCTGCTCATCCAGCCAGCGAACCATAGAACTAAACAGTAACTTTTCTTCACCTTTATCCAAGAGGAAGTGAGCGGATTCACTGGAAAATTTCGTAGCGCAATGGGGCAACAAACGCTCAACAACTATTTGCTTCCAATCGTCAGAATATACTCGTGTGATGAGATCAAGGAAGCGTTGATGAAATTTTGACGGTAGTTGCTCGGCCAATTCAGGTAAATTACCTTCGCTATCTTTAATGATGGAAGCTGAAGTCGGTTCGAGTTGCTCAACGTCCTCTTCCACATCACGAGCTAAGTTGTTTCTAACCCATACACCGTAAAGTCGTTCGGATTGGTTCAGTTTGCGTGCCTCTATGATCGTAGTGGTAAGTTCTTCAAGCACTCGGGGGAGGTCGTTCTTCAAGTTCTCCTTTTCCGCAGATAGGTCGAATAGTTTCTCCGCCAGAATAATCTTCTGCTTGGAACGCCGTTCTTCAAAAAAGTCCTGCAGTATTTCCTGCTCCGGATTAACCGGTTCGTCCCTAAGGACATAAGGCTCGTTCTTCTTTGGCGGAACAGCAACACGAGCATCCTTGACCAACAGTTTTTTTGTTCTCGCCCACCATTTCTTTGCTTTGGCGGAACCGAAAAGATAATTCAAAACGACTTCGATCTCACGAGCGGTGGAGCATTCGTTCTCACATAGGACAAGAATTCCCATAATCAAAGATACAGGATCTTTCTTCGCTTCTTTCTCGACCGTCTCTGGATCCATCCGATGACGAGTTAAGACATGCGTTTCATGCAAAACCTCCAACTTGTCGATGCAAAACACGGGATCCATTGCATGCCCTTTGCGGTCGCCATCCTCAAAGTCTATAAGAAGCATACCGCGTTCCTCGCTAAATCCAGATATCTTGCCGAAACCCCAGCTGCGATGAATGCAGTATGCACCTTCTTGCATCGAATCAAGTACTTCGCGCGACTTAGCGAGAATAGGTTTCGCCTCGATTAGGCGATCAATATGTTCTGTTTTCATGTCGTTTAAGTTGCGAAGAGATTTTGAGCTGAAAATAAAAGGATAAAGTATAAGCCCAAAAAGCAGCAACTGCTTCAATATCGGTAATGATCTTCGTAGGAATGGCGAGCGAAATCTTGCTCAAAAGCAAAAGGGCGAGTGAGCGAAGGCAAGTTACACTTTTTCGGGTTGGTCAATTCTGAAAAGGAATATGGCGGGAAGAATCAGTAACACCGCCCCGCTTGCATAGGCTAACGCAGAACCAAACTGGAAATAGGCAACCCCAGCCAATAAAGGCCCAATCGCCCGAGCCAACGATCCGGAAGAACGAAAAACGCCTAAATGAAAACCTTGACTGCTTTCACTTGAATGAAGGGAAGCCAGAGCCGTTAGAGTCGGACTGGTGAAAGCTACGCCGACCGACATAAGCAAAAGGCCCACATAGAAAAAAGTTTCCTCACCTGCCGCAGCGAGGAAACAAAAGGCAAGGGCACCAAAGATTACTCCACACAAGGCAAGATTTCTCTCACCAACAGGGCCCACCAAACGACGCACGAGAACTCCTTGGGCTATAATCAAGGTGAGACCTATGAGCAGAAACATCCGGGTGTTGTCGGCAGGAGTATAAACAAAGCGCTCGACGGCAAGAAAGGTCAGGGTAAACTCCATTCCGCTAAAGGAGATCATATAAAAGAAATAGGCTAGGCAAGAACGGCGAACGGGAATGTTTTCAACTTTGCCAAGTTGAAAGATTCCCGGTTTCCCGGGGCGTTGATTATCTCTCTTCTCAATGGGCAAAGTCTCACGAAAACGCAAGGCAAGCCAAACGAAATTCAGTAGCGCCAGCAAAAAACTAGCGATTCCGGCACCAGAAAAAGGGTTAAGGGCGAAAAAACCGAGACTTTGATATTGAGAAAGTTCTCCGCGATACATCCAAGCCAGACCACCAATCGCCGGACCTAAAATAAAGCCCAGGCCAAAGGCAATCCCAACTAAAGCCATGCCCTTTGCTCGCGTTTTCCGAGGTGTCACGTCGGCGATTGCAGCAGTGGCGACCGAAAGGTTTCCACTGGCCATGCCACCTACGACTCGAGAAAGGACAAGAGCCCAAAAGTTTCCGGCAAAGATCCAAACAAGATAGCCCAGGCATGTACCGCCCACGCTGATCAGCATGATAGGCCGGCGACCGATCCGATCCGACCAATGTCCCCATATTGGGGCGAAAAGAAACTGAAGAATCGCAAAAAGGGATCCTAGTACTCCACCAAAGATCACCGTCTCTATTCGAAAGCCGGCATTCTCAGAAGTAAAACCAAGGTGCTGAATGGAAGAAACGAAACGGGTAAGGAGTCCGCCATCCACATCTTTTTCAAGATAATGGTCGAGCATCTCGGGAAAGAGAGGGAAAATCACGGAAAAACCGACCATATCAAGAAAGATGGTCAAGAACACCACCCCGAAGGCACCTCGCTTGGGTTTGCTGACTGAAGAGGGATTTTCGTTCATGGCGAGAGTCAGGAGTCCTTATTCCCCATTTGCTCAGCTACCTCACGGAGAGACGCAAGGACATTGGGTGGCACCAAGCCATTGGTGTCCCGACCACCATGAAGGTGGACTTGCTTTATGAGGTTCGAACTGGTGAAAAAATACTTCTCGTTAGGCATCAAGAAAATAGTTTCCAATTCCGAGTCCAGATGACGATTCATCTGGCCCATTTGAAACTCGTACTCGAAGTCCGATACCGCCCGGAGTCCCCGGACAATGACTGATGCTTCGGTTTTGCAGGCGTAATCGACAAGCAAACCTGAAAAACTCTCCACCGAAACTTGCAGGAGATCGGAAACGTTTTCCTGAATCAAACGCACTCGATCATCCACGCCGAACGTTATTTTCTTTGAAAAGTTATCTGAAGCCACCGCAACAATTACTTTGTCGAAGAGACGACAAGCTCGAGCAAGGACGTCAAGATGTCCGTTGGTAATCGGATCGAAAGTGCCGGGGTAAATAGCGGTTGTCATAGAAACATTGCAGAACTTACTAAAAAAACATGTAAAGTCGACCACCAAGGCGGAAAAGACTTGCGGAAGAAGCCCTTGCCCCCACAAGGAGAAGCGAGACTCAAGTCCCATGAATTCCCCAAACCTCATTACCTTGTCGAGAATCCCGTTGATGCTGATCGTCATCGGTTGCCTTTATCTACCACCGGAAGAGGCGTTTCCATGGTCGCGCCTAACGGCCCTCCTCCTCTTTCTGTTCGCGGCTCTTACCGACTGGCTGGACGGTTGGCTAGCTCGGCGAATGGGGAAAGTTTCTGATTTTGGAAAGTTTA
>JACNJI010000492.1 GCA_014382645.1 Verrucomicrobiota bacterium
GCTCCCCCCCCGCGCCAGCAGGGCCAGCCGTGCCGTTTGGGGTTGGGCTTTACAGTGGGGGGCGGCCCACCCGGGGTTTTGGCGTGCGCTACCCCCCTCTGCCCGCGGGCGTACCCGGCCCCCCCCCGCCAATGCCGAGCAGTTGATCGGCCCGTCATTGGCTCATAAAGACATTGAGGTACGCGCCGAGGCCATCGAGCTTTGTGGTTTGTGGAAACTTCAAGCCCATGGCGAAACTATTCGAGGCCTTGCCACCGACCGCAAGCAACCGGAGCCCGTTCGTTTGGCCGCCGCCACGGCCCTTAGTTCATTTAAGGGGGAATCCATGGTCGAGACGCTGGCCACTTTGGCCTCATTGAAGGAGACGCCCGCCATCCGGGCCGCAGCCCTCGGTGCTTTGGCTCAACGTGACCTGCCTCGGGCCGCCCAATTGGCCGCCGTTCTCCTAACCAAGGTGAAGGCCAAGGAAATGGATGACCTGTTGGTCGCCCTCCTGCAGCGCCGCGAAGGAGCCGATGCCCTGGCCGATGCTTTGGGCAAGCTGAAGCTGCCGGTGGACATGGCCAAGCTTGTTCGACGATGGTTGAATGCCGCGGGACGAAACGAGCCGAACTTGGTCAAGGCCCTCAATGCCGTCATCGGGGTGCAAGGCACGACCCCAGCCTATGATCCGGCCTATGTCGCCGACCTCGCCAAGGAGTCCCTCGCCAAGGGTGACGCGACCAAGGGTAAAAAGA
Organism: Verrucomicrobiota bacterium; assembly: GCA_014382645.1. Taxonomy (GTDB): domain Bacteria; phylum Verrucomicrobiota; class Verrucomicrobiia; order Opitutales; family Seribacteraceae. The sequence goes on from JACNJI010000492.1 coordinate 738, forward strand.
TCTTTCAAATGCCTGCCCTCAGTTGCGTGGCCTGTCATGCCGTGGATGGTATAGCCAGCGCCATCGGTCCCATCAAGGGGCCCAACCTCTCGGCGGTGGCCGCTGGTTTGCCGACCGACCTCATCGTGGAGTCCGTGCTGTGGCCAGCCCGCCAAATCAAAGAAGGCTACGAGGCCGTAACCATAACCACCAAGGACGGTCGTTTCCATAGTGGCTTCCTCCACGCCGCCGACAAAAAAACGATCCGTATACGTGACCTTGCCAGCGGGGCCACCGTGGTCGTACCGACCACCAATCTGGCCACCCGCTCCAAGGCCCAGACCGTCATGCCTCCGGGGCTGACCGACTCCCTCACCAAAACCGAGCTCCGCGATTTGATCAAGTACCTCTCCACCTTAAAAACCTCCGGTCTGCCAAAGTGACGAAGAAAGCAAGGGTGGATAAACAAATACGGGCCAAGGCTCCTAGGCAGAAGCCACAACACGAAAAGAAAAAGCACCGATGAAAATACGAATGTTCTTTGCCTTTGGCCTGTTTGCCGCACTCTTGCTTCAGGTCGGAACCGCAGAATTTAAAAAAGGTGATAAGCCGCAACCTGACGCCACCTTCTTCAACGGCAAGGACCCAACCGGTTGGTCGGCCTCCGAGATGAAGTACTGGTCGGTCAAGGACGGTGCCATCGTGGGGTATTCCGCGGTCAACGTACCGGGGAACAAATTCATTTGGGCGGACGGCGAAGTGGAGGACTTTTACCTGGCGGTCGAGGTCAAGCTCACCCCGGACAACCGCAACGCGGGCATTCAGTTCCGTTCCAAGAAAGCGAATGCCTCCGGACAGGCCGTCGGCTATCAGGCCGACGTCGGAGCCGGCGTGTGGGGCAAGCTCTATCACGAGCACGGGCGCGGCAAGCTGGACTGGAACGACAACGCCGCTGAGGCGGTGAAACCCGGCGACTGGAACCGCTACGAGATCCTCGCCGTCGGTCACAAGATATGGACCGCCATTAACGGCAAGCTGTGCGTGGCCATAGAAGACCCCAAGGGGGAACTGTCGGGCAAGATTTCGTTTCAAATTCACGGCGGCCCTGCCCAGACTGTTCTCTATCGCAACCCCACTTTGATCCATAACCCGAAGATTGCCCTCGAGAAGCAAACCGAGGCGCAATTGCTCGCCGCCCTCCCGAAAAAGGCGGAGGCTCCGAAGCCCGCTCCCCAAAAGCCGATCTCTACTCCGTTACCTCACTGGACGAGACTGATCATGGCAGTTGATCCGGGCTCCCAAGGCGAAGCTTGGGCCAAGCCGGCATTTGATCATGGCAAGTGGAAAACCATGGAGGTGCCGGGTCATTTTGAAAACGCCGGCTTGCCCGGCTACGATGGCGTGGTGTGGTTTCGCAAAATCATCGAACTGTCCGCCGAGCAGGCCAAGTCCAAGGCCATTCTAAACCTCGGCCAGATTGACGACATGGACGTCACTTGGGTCAATGGTACGCGTGTCGGTGGCTACGAGAATCCCGGTCACCATTACACGGTGCGGAAGTATCCCGTTCCGGCGGGTCTCCTGAAAACGGGCAAGAATGCGATAGCCGTTCGCGTCATGGACCACGGCGATCCCGGAGGCATCGCCGGAAAACCGGAGCAGCTCGCCCTGCAGTTGGGGAAGGAAAGAGTTTCCCTCGCCAACCTCTGGCACTTTGCCCCCGGGGCGAACTTGGACGTGCTCAATCTCCCCGCGCCTGCTCTTTTGCGTCCCTTTACCAAGCCGTCTGCCTCTGTGTCTGCCTTTGCCAAGGGCTTCGCCTTGAAGGACGACGCCACAATCGTGATCTTGGGTGGTTCAAATGCCGCCGAAACCCAGCGCTTCGGCTACTTGGAGACTCTGCTCGCCGCGGCCCACCCCGAACGCCGCCTGATTCTTCGCAACATGGCATGGCCGGCCGATACCGTGTTCAACCAGCAACGCCCGCGCAATTTCTTCGCTGCCACCAAACCCGGTTACGGTGAAAAGGACCGGCGGATCAAGACGGCCGTCGACGTCGCAGTGCTCTGGTTGGGTCAAGCCGAGGCCTTGGGTCAACCCGATCAGGTCGAGCAGTTTACCCAAGCCTATGAACAGACTTTGGAGCAACTGGCCCCCTACACCGGTCGTATCGTGGTGGTCACGCCAGTACCTTTCGAGGATCCGCTCGGCCTCGGTTTCGACCTCGATGCCCGCAATTCCACCTTGGGAAAGCACGCCGCCACCATGCGCCGACTCGCCCGGAAGCGCGACCTGCCGGTGGTCGACTTGTTCCGTGCCTTAAACGGCAAGAAGGTAACCAGCGACGGGCAACGACTCTCCTCACGCGGCCATTGGTTGGCGGCCCAAGCCTTCGCCGATCAATTGGGCTACGCTGAATCCGTCGCCAAGATCAGCGATACCCGGGCAGGGACCCTCCAACCAACGACTGCCGAACAACTACGCCAAGCCGTCCGGGCCAAGGACGTTCTGTGGCGACAATTCTGGTTCCCCACCAACTGGGCCTTTCTCTACGGCAACCGTCAGACCCAGCCCAGCAGCCACAGTCACAAAAACAGAGCTTTCCGGTGGTTTCCAAAAGAGATCGATAGCATTCCATCACTCCTCGTTGGCAAAGATGAAGAAATCTGGAAGCGGGGAAGGAGATTGAATTGACACCTACTTTTCGCGGTATTTGCCGTCGGGCAACCGAGAGGGGAGCTTGTACTTGGGATCGGTGATCAGCTCGTACACTTTTGGGTCACGATCTTTGACTAACTCGCGATTATAGAGACGCCACTCTCTACCAATATCCTCTCTGCGACGAACAGTGTCTTGGGCTCCCCGCACGGAAGTGACAGCCCAATAGAGGTACTCGGTGCATTGGCACCCGTAGTCGCAGGTTCGATCGTCGTAGGTGAACCAGGCTCCCTTCGGATAGCGCCGGGGTTGATCTCCGTAGCAAACTGCCCTTGACCGTGATGAAAGCCGGCATCTTGGAAAACGTCGTGATCCAGCCTGCCCAAAGCCCGTTCATTCGCCGTCATGAAGAGAAAGGCGTTTCGTTGGATCATAGTCGCCAGAACCTTGGGGTTGTCGGGCTTGCCATCCTCGTCATTGTCAAGGTACTCGGCTAAGATAACCGCTGCGTGACGCAATTTGGCAGGCGGGGTGGTCGCTGTTCCGAAAACATTCAGGTAATAGGTGAACTGCTTCCTGAACACAGCCAGTTCACCACTGGGAACATGGCCGATTTTCAAAGTAGGCGGAGCGGCCACGATCCCGGAAACCCCAGGGCATAGAAGGATCAACATGAGGACTCGGCGGAGCATTATTGAATGGAACAATCGCACCTTTTGGAACGGCAATCTAAAAGACCCCTGAGAACAGGTTCTGACATTCAGATTCCGGCCGGGGCACTGCGTCCGCTTTTCTTGTACTCTTCCAACTTGGCCTTCAGTTCCTTCACCGTCTCGGGATGTTTGAAGTATAGGTTGTTGGTTTCGCCGGGATCGAACTCGAGGTTGTAGAGTTGGCCCGGAGCCTCTGGAGCTTTCTCGGGCAGGGCGTATTGCTTGAGCCCCCACTCGCCATCGCGGCTGTAGTTGCTTCCGCCGGATCCCTTGTGGTCGAGGTACTTCCATGGGCCACGGCGAATGGCCATGGCGAGGCTGATGGTTTGGTGCAGGGTGTACTCGCGAATCCGTTTGCCTTTATCCTCGCCCAATAGAACCGGAAGGAAATTGTAACTGTCTTCGGCCGCGTCGTTGGGCAATTTCACGCCCACGATTTCCGCGTAGGTAGCCATGAGGTCGGTCAGGCAGATGGTTTGATCCGAGACGCTTCCCGGTTTTACCTTGCCGGGCCAACGGGCAATGAAGGGTACGCGGTGCCCACCCTCCCAGTTGTCGCGCTTTACTCCACGCCAAGGACGAGCACCGTCGTGCTTGTGGGTTTTACGCATGTTGATCACAGTCGGCACTTCGGGACCATTGTCACTGGAAAACATAACCAAGGTATTTTCGGAAAAACCATGCTTCTTCAAGGCTTCCATCAATTCGCCCACGACGTAATCGAGCTCAAAGATGAAATCGCCATGCGGACCGGACTTCGTCTTGCCCTTGAAGGCATCACCGGGGAAGGAGGGAAGATGCACCCCTTGGGTCGAGTGCAAGAGGAAGAAAGGTTTCTTCGAGGAACGCTTTGCATGGTTGTCCAAAAATTGAAGGCTCTTGTTGAGGAAAGTCATGTCCACTTCCTCCAGATCAAACCCCGGAGCGATCATGCCGGCGCGATTGTCCCTTGAATAAGGATGCTTGGGCAGTGGCCCACGATCAACGATATGGGTGGGCGGCACCGGAATCCGATCACCATCGACGTAGGCATACAGCCAATCGGTCGTTGGGCAACACACCGTACCGAAGAAATGATCGAATCCACGATGGATCGGAGCATCGGGAATTGCCCGGGAATAGTCGATGCGCTTCACCGCCGCCAAACCGTTTTGGTTGATGGGCTTCCCGGTCTTGTCATGGAAAGTCATTCCAACGTGCCACTTGCCAAATAGGGCGGTGGAATAACCCTTCCGTTGAAACATGCCGCCGAGTGTAAGGCGCTTCTCCTCAATCATGCAGGGACCGCCGGCACCAGTGAACACACCACGCATTCCCGTCCGGAAAGCCATACGACCAGTCAGCACGCTGTAACGCGTAGGAGTACAAACGGTTGACGGACTGTGGGCGTCAGTGAAAAGCATACCCTCGGTCGCCAGTCGATCAAGGTTTGGCGTGGGAATATTCGATTCCGGATTGTAGCAGGCAACGTCACCGTAGCCTAGGTCGTCGGCAAGAATGAAGACGACGTTGGGGTATTTGTTATTCGCGGCATCTGCAAAATAATAAGCAAGAAGGCAAAGGAAGAGAGAAATTGTGAGGTTTTTCATATGGAACAGAAAATCGTTACCGAATCCGTCTGGCTTTTCAACCACAGGTTGCCATTCCCAAAACAGTTCGAATTTGTAATGGACGGCTAAGTCGCTAGCGCTCTACTCTATCGGTTCAACCTTTAACCCCGTCAAATACGCCTTGGGCTAACATTCTTTTATGAGTTCATCAAACCAGACATCCTTTCTCGACAACGTAAACCTTTGTTTCGACCGGGCCGCTGCGGCTATCGAACTGCCAAGTGGGCTCGCCCAGCAGATCCGCACATGCAACGCCATCTGCGAAATGAAATTTGGCGTCGAGTTACAAGGAGGGTATGAGGTCTTTACTGGCTGGCGAGCCACCCACAGCGAGCATGTCCTTCCCGTTAAGGGAGGAATACGCTACGCCACCTTCTCCGACCAGCAGGAAGTGGAAGCCCTCGCGGCCCTCATGACCTACAAGTGCTCCATCGTCAACGTCCCCTACGGTGGCTCCAAAGGCGCATTGAAAATTGACCCAAAGAAATACACGTCGGAGGAACTTGAGCACATCACCCGGCGATTCACCCAGGAACTAGACAAGCGTGGATTCATCGGTCCCAGCCTAAACGTGCCGGCTCCCGACATGGGCACGGATCAACAAATGATGGCGTGGATGGCCGACGAGTACCAACGGCTTCACCCCAAAGACATCAACGCTCGTGGTTGCGTCACAGGCAAACCCGTCCACTGCGGGGGGATCCAAGGCAGAGTCGAGGCTACCGGACGTGGCGTACAATACGGCCTGCGTGAATTCTTTCGCAACCCGGACGACGTAAAGGCGGCCGGCCTCGAAGGAACCCTCGAGGGTAAGAGAATTATCATTCAAGGTCTCGGTAACGTCGGCTACCATGCCGCAAAGTTTCTGGAGGAAGAAGACGGTGCAAAAATCATCGCAATCCTCGAACGAGACGGAGCTCTGCTGAACGAAGACGGACTGTCAGTCGAGGAAGTATTCGCCCACAAACAGGAAAAGGGCTGCATGGAAGGTTTCTCGGGAGCGCAATTCGTCCCCGGGGGAGCTAAACTTTTGGAACACCCCTGCGACATCCTCGTGCCCGCTGCAATGGAAGGCGTCATCTCTCAAGATAATGCCGGAAACATTCAGGCGAAAGTTATCGCCGAGGCTGCCAATGGCCCCGTTTCCTATGAGGCCGACCGCATCCTCAACGAAAAAGGGGCATTCATCCTGCCCGATGCCTACCTCAATGCCGGCGGGGTCACGGTCTCCTACTTCGAGTGGCTCAAGAACCTCTCGCACGTTCGCTTCGGCCGCATGGACCGTCGCTACGAGGAAGCGCAAGGACAAGCCATCCTCGACGTTCTCGAGCAAGCCCTCGGGAAGCCCGTCGAGGGTCAGGCCCGCGACAGCCTCCTGACAGGACCGGATGAACTCACCCTCGTTCGCTCCGGTCTCGACGACACCATGCGTGAAGCCTACGGAGAAATTCGTGAGGTACATCTCTCCAACGACAAAATAAACGACCGGCGAACCGCCGCCTTCGCTCTATCCATCAAGAAAATCGCCGCCTTCTACGAGAGCATGAATCTTTAAGGCTTATTTTCATGTGAACGAAGCTGTTCCAAATGCCACTTCAGAAGAAGTCGATTGCAGTCTTGAGGCTGCCGCACAGGCCTTTCATTCTTTCAGAAAGCTTTCGGGCGAACGCAGAGCGAATTTCCTAGAAACGATCGCCGACAGACTGGAAAACAATTCCGAGGAAATCATTTCCCTCGCCCATCGCGAAACCTCGTTGGGCCTTCCACGCCTAGGGATGGAACTCCGGCGAACCGTAAACGAGACCCGACTCTTCGCCGGGCTTGCCCGATCCGAAGATTGGCTGGAGTCACGATCGGACGAGGCAGAACCAGACCGTATCCCAGTGCCAAAGCCCGCCCTGCAGAGCAGCCACATTCCCCTTGGCCCTGTTGTCGTGATAGGTGCCTGCAATTTCCCCTTGGCTATCTCGGTAGTCGGAACGGATACCATGTCGGCCCTAGCTGTAGGATGCCCGGTCATAGTAAAGGCACACCCGGGACATCCGGGCACTTGCGAGAAACTCGGGGAAATCGTTAATGAGGCCTCTACAAATACCGATATGCCCTCCGGAACCTTTTCGCTTCTGCAAGGGAAAGACCACCGAGTCAGCCGCGAAATGGTCGGGCATCCGCTCACCAAGGCAGTTGCCTTCACGGGTTCCCTGCAACGTAGTCGCGCGCTCGCCCCCATCGCCTCCTCTCGCCCCGACCCCATACCTGTCCTTCCCCCACAGGGATGCCAC
>JACNJI010000316.1 GCA_014382645.1 Verrucomicrobiota bacterium
TATTCTCGTCCCTGTATTGATCCAAGGCAATCCATGAATTATTAGTACGATCCCATTCCCTGCCCTTGAGTGCGGCAAGAAACCGATCATGATCTTCCTGATATCCTTGACCGATCTCCAAGGGTTCTCCCTCTTTCTTCTGTAGCAGCACTGGGGGGAAATGCTTGTAGGTTTCCTTGTACTGATAGATCTGGGTAACCCAAGCGCGGAAGATAGATTTTGTTTTCTTTACCTCGGCAGACTTTAGAAAGGAAAATAGTCCGCTATTGAACATTATCCCCGCAAGTATGCCGATTATGGCGATGACAACGAGTAATTCGATAAGAGTAAAACCCGAACGCCGTTTAGCTGTGAATCGTTTAGAATTAGCCATTTTAAATTAGATTTTGAATTTTGCGTTCGATACCTACCAATTACCTGGTTCGTGTACCGGTAGGTTGTCCAGATCAATGCTCTCGGGAGAGATTAGTTCTTTGGTGAAATCAGAGGATTCGCTATCGGATCCTTTCGAAAAAAGAAGATAACCAAGATTTCCATCCCGACGTGGATAGTCATAAACATAAGGTACATCCCATGGATCAATGGCAAAATAAAGGGGCACAGTACTCGCATTAGTGAAATCGATAGTGACCGCCTGAATTTGATTGCCTAGCTGCTCTCCCAAGTTCAGGACCTCGCTCTTCAAAAAACTCTTGGGACGATTTAGAGAACCATAGGGATTACCGGCTGCATCCACATATGAAGAGAGTGCTTGAAAAAGTCGCTGCCCAGTCAGAAAAGGAAGCGTTTGCATATTGCCGGACAAGTCGTCCGTTCGAGGATAATCCCCATTCTCGCTTTTAAACTCTTCCAAAGCCAATTTGAGAGCTTCGACGTCAGACAAGGCTTTCTTCTCTTGCTGTGCTTGAAACAAATAGCTTGCCCCAGAAAAAGTGATTCCGATAAGTACTACGATTATAGCTAGAACGATCAGTAACTCGATCAGAGTGAACCCTGATGATCTGGGATTCGCAAAGGTGGATGGTTGATTCGTTCCCATACGAGAAAATACTAAATTACTACTATCGCCAAAGTAGCTATCAAGTCAACGCTTTCATTATGTCCGACTAGACCCGTAAATCCTTGGAGAAAGCTTGAAAATCGATCATCGACTCGACCAAGCCATCAAACAAGGCTTTTTGGGAAAGATTGATGGCAGACAAAACCCCACCGTCTGTATTGAAAGATGAACGCAGGAACTTTGGCTCGTCGACAAGCTTATCGGAGGGAATATCGCGTATCCCTGTGGCAGTTACATGGAGAAGGCATGCAAGCGGACGGACTTCTTTGCATTCAAAAGGAGTGTCTTGAAATAAAATGGGGGAGACGACTTCTTCTTGAAAATTCCACTTCCGTAAAAGGACCGCGGCAGCTTCTCGGTTGTCAAAGCCAAGGAGACTCTTTTCCTTTTCCACAGTGAGTGGGTGCTCTAAGGAGGATAGAGCAGGTATCCCGTGCGTTGCGTGAAAAAAGTTTATTAGCATTTTCCCCACCGAACGGAGCAATCCAACAGTATAGGCGACCCCGCTGTTGGGCAAGACATAGGGTTTGACAAGCCGCAACCGGGAGCCAATAAGCTGCATACTCGAAGCTCCTCGAACCGAGGAAGACCAAAGTTCGTCGGAAGTAAGTCCGTAAAGGGGCAAGTCCTGTTGAAAGAGTTGACTGGCAGCCACGTAACCGATGATGTTATAGGCCTCGGTAAATCCTATCCGGCTCATGGCATCCTCAATTGTCGAGCAGTAGAAGGATCCTGCGAAATAGGCGGCATTACTAGCCTTGACAATACGGGAAACCAGAGATGGGTCGGTCTTTATCAGTCCAATGATATCGGAGATGCTCGAATTGGCGTCACTCAACAGAACCTGCAGCTTTGGCATGATTTGGATAGCCGCGGGAAGGTCTTCCACAAAGTCGACGATCTTTTCAAGGGGAACAGGCGGCGGCGGCAACTCTGATTGACAGAGGAAGCACTTGTACTCTAATTTCTGCGCCGCTTCCTTGGGAAGCTGCGCATCGTGGTTAGGGTAATCGGGCTTTATACAGTGATAACTCACGGAAATGACTTTAGGCCAACTTGCCGGAGGGAGGGCGAAGGGTCAACCTTGTGTGAAAACATTAATTTTCTTCAGGAGGGCGAAAGCGTCGTTTCATCGATTCCGAGATCGCCTTTACCTCTGGGAATGAAAAGACCCAAAGGCAAACGAAATGAACCGCCAAAGCAAGAGGGATGAGAACTACCAGCGAAATGGCCGCGCTCGCCTTACCCGTCAAATCCGGAAAACGCTGAATCCCCGAGTGACCGAAGGCCACCACGATACACATAGCAACTGTTGAGACAATGGAAGGAAAGAGATAAGAGGACTCCGCATCCTCCAAGTCGATCGAATCGCTTTCTCTCCGCCACCGAAAGACCAGATAAAAGGTTTGAAAGACAGCAGCCAAAGAGTTGGCGGAAGCAAGGCCAAGCACCCCCCAATATTGCATAAGAACTAGGCTAAAAATCACATTAGCCACAAGGCTCAAAAAAGCGGCCAGCAATGGTGTTTTCATATCCTTTCGGGCGTGAAAACCGCGTATGTAAAACGCGGCTACCGCGTAAAAGGGTAATCCGAAGGAGGCAATCATGAGAACCGGAACCGTTTGGGCAACCTCTGTGGTAGTAAAGTTGCCCCATTGGAACAAAGTTACGAGGATCGGTTCCGCAAGCAAAACCAAGCCCATTGCCGCAGGTAAAGTTATGACCAGAGTAAGTCTCAACCCCTTGGTAAAGGCTCTTCGGAATTCCGATTCGTTCTTCTGCCCTAGCAATCTCGCCATTTCGGGGAAAACCACGGTAGCGATAGCAATGGCGAAAACACCCAGCGGAAGTTCCGTGAGTCGAGATGTCAAAAAGAGTATGGAGACAGCTCCATCTTCGGGCAGTGAATAACCTAAGAAACGGGAGATAAGAACATTCACTTGCCCCACTGCTGCCCCAAAGGCACCAACTACGAAGAGCTCTCGGACGCGAGATAGTTCATCGGACCGACCAAAGTCGGGCTTGTACTTCCAACCCTCTAACCGATGCAGAGAAAAGGCGGGAGCAAGAAGCTGCAACACTCCACCGATCAAAACGGAGACGCACAATGCGAGGGCCAAGTCTTCTCCACCTAAGCCATAAACGATACCCCCCACGCCAAGTGTGGCGATCATCGCAAAATTCAAGATAATCGGAGAAGAGGCCCCCGGAGAAAATTTCTTGCGCGCATTCAAGGCTCCAACGATCAGAGCGGAAAGGCAAATAGCCAAAACGTAGGGCAAAGTAACCGAACATAATTCCGCACCTAAACGCCACTTGGGCGAAATTGACAGATCAATGCTCTGGACCAAGAAAACAAAGCTCAATCCTAGGAATAAAATGGCGACCAATCCAAGTGCTAGTCGCGTCAATACCTTGTTCAGTAAGGATAGCCCTTCGGCGAGGGATTTGGTTTCAATCGTTTCAGCAAAAACGGGAATAAAAGCCGAGGAAAGGGAGCCCTCCCCCAGCATGCGACGAAAGAGGTTCGGCAAAGTGAATGCCAATACAAAAGCACCGCCAACATACGAACCACCGAAGCAGGCAAAAAACAACATATCCCGAATAAGTCCAAGCACACGAGACAGAATCGTAAATCCGCTGACTAGGGAGATGTTTCCAAGAATACCGGTCATTTCGGAAGCATCCCTATCCAGGTTACACGATTGCCGCCACACGAATTAAGCATGCCAATCCCCACCAATCTCAGGACAAATAATCTGTAAGATAAGTTTTTTCTCGTTCCGGCAGGCGTGCCATATTCGGTCTAAAATAAAAGAATCAGATTTCAGACCCTAGCCTCAAGTTGCTCCAGAAGCGCACGGGCTTCTCTTTCAGGATCTTCGTGATGTTGCTCCACTGCAGCCTTCACCGTAAGGCGCAAGGCATCGATCGCATCGTCTGAACGTTTCAATTCGATAAGACAGCGACCACGAAACAGAAGAGCTAGCATCCAGTCCTGCTTTTCTTCAAGGCAGAGACGAAAGGTTTCTTCAGCATCGGAAAATTCTCCCTCTTCAAAGAGAGCTTGCCCAAGACTAAAACGAAAGAGAAGATTCTCAGCATTCTCTTCCAATTTGCGGCGAAAAGCGTCCACTCGCTCACCCATGACTCACCTAAAACTTAGTCAGTTAACGAGAAAGGAAACGATGGTCGAATTATCCACGCCACCATTTTGGTTGGCCAAATCGATGAGGGCAGGGACATAATCCTTTGGTTCATGCTCTTTCATCACGGATTCAATAATATCCTCGTCAACCATGTTAGTAACGCCATCCGAACAAATAAGAACGCCATCCCCCGCCTTGATCGAATAAGTGGACACGTCGACAGAAAAGTCAATATCTTGCCCCATACAACGAGTGAGGGTGTGCATGTAGTGATCGGGCATGTCGTTCATCGCCTCTGGTCCATGTTTCTCGATCAATTCATTGCCCAAGGTATGGCTAGTGGATATGTGCTCAAACCCTTGCCCATTTTTGTGGTAGACCGAAGAATCGCCGACATGTGCCAGCATGAATTTGTCAGGCAATATCCGGACAGCTGAAAAAGTTGTGCCTATGCCGTTGTCTCCGCCAACGAGCCCTCCGCTTTCGATAATGTTGCGATGTACCACGTGAACGATTTCGCGCAGTTCTTCCTCAGTAGTACAGTCTTGGTGGTCCCGAATCATCGCTCGAAAGAATTGCACGGCCAATCTACTCGCAAGGGCACCATGAGGCAACCCGCCAACCCCATCGGCAACCACATAGAGCCCGCATTCGTCGTCGAGGAGGAAAGAGTCCTCGTTCGATTCACGAACAAATCCTACGTCAGAATGGCCGAAAGATACAATATTCATCTTATAAAGCTAAAAATGGAAAGGGGCTTTGACAAAGGGTTAAATCAAACCATTCGGGTGCAGTAGTCAAATCTCAAAGAAAAATAGAAACTTTCCAAAAAATAAGAAACTTAGACATATTAGATACTAATCTTGACCGTGCTCCGAAAGGCGAAAAACCTCGTAATCGCTCTTGGGCATCTCGGCCAAAAATTCCTTTCCGTAGCCCTTACGGACAATCCGAGAATCAAGAATCAATATCTCGCCATGGTCATCGTGTCTGCGAACGAGGCGACCCAAACCCTGACGAAATCGGATTATCGCAGTAGGCAAGGTCATTTCGAGAAATGGGCTTCTCCCCTCTTTCTCCAAGAACTCGGCTTTTGCTTCGAGAATGGGATGACCGGGGTTTTCAAAAGGTAATCGCGTTAAAATAATTTGCGAAAGAGCGGGGCCGGGTGCGTCGAAGCCTTTCCAAAAACTCTCCGCCCCGAGGAGTAGGACGTCGCCCTCGTCCAGCATGCGCTCTCGCAATTCGGAACGCGAAAAGCCCTCACCCTGAGCGTAAATAGAACGTCCCAACTTTTGCCAACGAGGACGTAGCATGTCATAGCAGTGGCGCAAGTCGGCATAGTTTGTGAACAGCGAAAGAGTGCCTCCTTGGATTTGAGCGGCGGAGGCGTGGATGGACTCGACTAGGTAATTCAGGTAGGGCAGACGGTCCTTCCCCATAGGTTCGGGGCAATCGACGGCAATGCGAATGGTAACGTTCTTCTCATAGTCGAAGGGGGAAGCTACGATTCCTTCCATGGCGTGATCCGCCCCAACGGATCTCCGAAAGTGATCCGCCTTGCCGCCGCGGGTCAAGGTGGCACTGGTCATCACCACCGAGGTCCCACGCTCAAACAAGGCTTCCCGCAAAGCTTTGGCCACGTCGAGGGGAGCGCTTCGCAAGTGGATGATGGGGCGCTTCTTTCCCGAACGCGCCACCCAATAGACGCTCTCGGAATCCTTTAAATCGACGATCTGGGAAATGCCGTCCAGATACCCGCGAAGGCGTTTGTCGTTGTCCTTCAGGTCGGTTCGAAGGACTTCATCCTCCGCCTCCTCCGCCAGAGCCTTCAATCGATACAAGAGACGGCTCAAGTGAGGAAACAAATCCGTGGGCAAGGTTCCCGGCTCCACCAATCGACGAACATCTCGCGTCTGCAGAAGGCTGACGTGCACGTGGTTGAAGAAATCTTCACAGGCCAATTTAGCGTTCTCCACCAGTTCAAAGTCGTTCTTCTCGCCGATTCTGCTTAACAAACCTTTCCTCTTCGCGGGGTTGTAGAGCCTCCTCAAGACCATCGACATCGCCCAAGAACTGATCCCCAAGCCCAAGTGGTCGCTCGCCACCGCAGGAGCCTCATGTCCCTCGTCTAAAACGACGAAATCGTTGGGGAACAAAACACCGGGAACATCCCCGCCGGGAGCGGCGCCCGCTCCGACCAAGGCAAAGAGCAAACTGTGGTTGACCACTAGCAAGTGGGCTTTGTCCACTCGTGACCGAGCCCGTCGGTAGCAGCACGTATCGGGAGAGCATCGCTTGTTCGAACATACGGAGGAATCCGCGTTCACGGCATCCCAAACGTCAATCTTCGGAGATGGCGACAATTCCTGACGAATACCCTCCTTGGGCCCATCGAAAGCCCATTCTCGAATCCGTTCCAGTTCGGCCCTCTGAGAGGTCTCGAATAAATCCGCCTGCCCCCTCATCGCCGCCTCCAACCGGTTGTCGCAAAGATAGTTCGCCTTACCTACAAGTAAAGCGGATCGAAAATCGGCAAACTCCGCCAACCGTGGAGATTCCTCAAAAACCTTGCGCAACATTGGTATGTCGTTGTTCAGCAATTGCTCCTGCAAACTGATGGTATTGGTAGCCACCACGAACGGGCGATTAGTCGTCACCGCATGAACGACACCCGGAGCCAAGTAGGCCAAGCTCTTGCCCACACCCGTACCTGCCTCGAAAAGCAAACTCTCACCTTCACCAAAAGCACGCCCCACAGCCAACGCCATGGCTGCCTGTTCCGGGCGATGTTCCATATCCATGCCAACCGCCAACACCCCGCTCGGGCCGAAAACCTCGGCCGCCAACGCCTCCAAGTCCCAACCCTCGGGTGCTAAAGCCGATCCCTCGGCATCGTCCAGAAAACGAATCATCCACTTTCAATTATCTCCCATCCTCATCAATGACCACAAAGAAAAGAGGATTCTTTCTCTTGCCCTCCTCAAGATCGGCTACATCTTCAAACCTTTTCTCGCGGTAGGAATTGATTTATCCATAGGATTTCGCCATTCCTTCCGAAAACACACAGAACTTTCCTAGACCACTAATCTCTTGAAAAAACTTCTTTTACTCCTCTCCCTCTCGATTTCCTTCCTCTCCGCGGACGACTGGCCGCGTTGGCTCGGTCCTGACGGTACGGGCGTTTCGAACGAGACAGACTGGCAGGCCAACCTCGAAAAGGTTGCATGGAAGGCGAAAGTCGGTCTCGGCTTCTCGGCGGTATCGGTGGCGGATGGTCGCCTTTTCACAATGGGACACGACGGGATCAAGCAAGGCGGCAAGGAAACCGTTTGGTGCCTGGATGCAGTCACCGGCAAAGAGCTATGGAGCCACTCCTACGAGGCTCAACTTGTTGACTACCTTCACGAAGGCGGACCCTGCGCCACACCCACGGTGGACGGAGAAACGGTTTACGCAATCAGCAAAGACGGGCGCCTCAACGCATACCTCGCCGCCAAGGGCACCCTTCTTTGGAGCAAGAACATGATGACTGCAGCCGGCATGAAAAAACCACCGGAGTGGGGTTTTGCGGGATCTCCCTATGTGCTCGACGACCTTCTCATCATCGAGGCCGACTACACCTTCGCCTTGAAAAAGGATTCGGGAAAAGAAGTGTGGAGGAGCAAGAAGTATCGTCATGCCTACG
>JACNJI010000142.1 GCA_014382645.1 Verrucomicrobiota bacterium
ACCCGTTTCAGAATTTCTAGCAGAGGGTTCTCCCAAGATGCTGGCCGAGGAAGCTTTCCAAATCACCCCTCTTCCTGTTGTCGACGACCTCCAAGACGACGTCGTATTCCTGAGCCGACAGGCTGCGCATAAATTGGGAGCCCATCCCGCCGCAGCCATTTTGACTGTCGATCACAATTCCAGTTCGATCAGGGCGGGCAACGGAACAATCGTTCTTCGTAAGCTTGACCCTTTTGTTGAATCGGGAACTTGGCAAGTGCGTTTTGAAGACAATGCAAGTTATCGCATTACTGATCCCTATGATGAGGAATGGGAAGATCTTTTTTTAGTGACGGAGAAAAACGAGAATCTTGGGGAAGGGATTCCCGTATTCGAGATCACGCCCGGTTCGACTCCCTTTGCCAAGGGCGACCTGTTCACCTTTGAGATATTCGGGGCCTCCGTCATCGACGTATACTCTCCCGCCATGTTGCAGAAAGCAAAGAACGATGAATTGTTGCCTCCGCGTCAAGTGAGAGTCGGCGGCATTTTCGAGGTCCCGTGGCAAGGCTTTCACTTGGATGCCCTGCTCGGTACACTTCGGTTCATGCAGGAAATGAACGACCAAGCGGGCGTTGTTCACGGGTTCAATCTCAAGTTTGTCCCCGAGGTTGCATCCGACACGCAAGCGTTGGCCGATGCCTGCATGAACATCCGCTCCTCCTTGGGCGAGAATTGGAGTGTGGTTCCATGGTTCGTGGAGAATGCCTGGTTTTTTGATCTTCTAAAATTCGAGGTGTACCTCATGGTGCTGATCATGGTTCCCATTGGTTTGGTCGCAGCCTTCGCGATAGCTATAGCTCTTATGACTTCCGTTGTCCGCAAGACCCGTGAAATCGGTTTGCTCGTGGCCATGGGTGGTTCTCGTCTTTCGGTCGGAACGGTCTTTACCATGCAGGGATTCGTCATCGGACTGTTGGGGACTGTCGTCGGTTGGGGGATGGCCCTGCTCTTCATTTGCTACAGGGATACTCTCATGAGCTTCATCGTGCGCAACATTGCCGGTGAGGAAGGCGGTGCAGGGGTGGCTCAGTTCTATGACTTCTACAGCTTGAACGTTCCCTATCCGTGGGATTCCGCCGATAGTTTGCAGAACTTCCTTATATTTGGAGCCTTTGCGGTGGGGGTCTCCACCTTGGCTGGGTTTTTACCTGCTTGGAAAGCGGCTCGCCTCAACCCTTCGGAGGCTTTGCGAAGTGAGTGAGGATAAGGAACGGTTCGTTTTGGAAGCGAAAGGTTTGGCCAAGACCTTTCCTTACGGAGAAGAGCGTATAAAGGTCTTGGTCGATGCCGACTTGAGTGTCGTTGTAGGTCGTTCCATCAGTATCCGAGGTGAGTCGGGTTGCGGAAAAACTACGCTTCTCAACCTGTTGGCGAGATTAGACTTTGCGGATACGGGGGAACTTTATTGGAACGGCGAATTCCATGATCCGAAGTTGCCGCCGGGACCACGAGATGCCGCACGGCGAGCCTGCCTTATCGGTGTCGTGTATCAAGCCTATTACCTCATTCCCGAGATGAACGTTTTGGAAAACGTATTGTTGGCCGCCCGACTAGCCGGATCAATGGGCAAGGATGCCAAGCAACGAGCTCGCGAACTTTTGGATCGCGTGGGGGTAAGCAACCGTGAACGACAATTACCTCAGAAACTCTCAGGCGGCGAACGTCAGCGTGTGGACATCGACCGTGCCTTGCTCAATCGCCCCAAGGTGATTATGGCCGACGAACCCACGGGCAACTTGGACGAGCGTTCCGCCGGCGACGTCATGGAACTTCTCTTGGAAGCGTGTCGTGAAGAGGAGGCTGGTCTTGTTCTCGTCACCCATAACCCGTCCTTCGCTAAGGCAACCGACGAGGCTTTTAACCTAGTAAAGGGCGAGCTGAGTCCCGCATGAAAATTCAATGACTGTTCACGAAAACATTTCTAATCCCCTGCGTTGCGGTGTCGTGGGCGTCGGGTATCTTGGCAGGCATCACGCTCGCATCTATAACGATCTCGAAGATTGCGAGCTGGTTGGCATCCTCGACACTAACGACGAGGCCGCAGTCGAAGCTTGCGAGAAGTACGGTTGCAAGCGATTCGAGAGTCTAGAAGAGATGGGTGCTGCCTGCGAAGCCGTCAGCGTGGTAGCGCCGACCGACCTTCACGCCGAGGTGGCTCTGCCCTTGCTTGAGGCGGGTTGCCATCTTTTGGTCGAAAAACCTCTTTGCACTTCTACCGAGGAAGCCGAAGCCATCGTGAACAAGGCGGAGGAACATGATCGCATCGTACAAGTAGGGCACATCGAGCACTACAACCCCGTCATGGCTTTTCTAGAGGAGGCGGTTTGCTCCCCACGATATTTGACCGTCGAAAGATTGGCGCCTTTTCAGTCTCGCGGGACCGAGGTCGGCGTGGTGCTAGATCTTATGATCCACGATGTCGGGATCGCCATGGCTTTGGTCGATTCAACCATTGATCGCATCGAGGCCATCGGCGTCAAGGTGCTCTCTCCGACAGAGGATATTGCGAATGCTCGTATCACCTTCGTCAATGGTTGCGTGGCCAACCTGAATGCCAGCCGGGTGAGTGAAAAGAAGGCTCGCGAGATTCGCGTGTTTCAGGAAAGCGGATATCTTTCCCTCGATTTCATGAACCAGAAGGGGCATCTTATCGAAAAGGCTGCGACCGGCCTTGAAAAAAAAGACGTGCCCGTGGAACAAGGAGAACCCCTCGCAATCGAACTCGCTGAATTCGTTCGCTGCGTTAACCTTGCCGACAAGCCGAAAACCGACGTCCACTTCGGCAAATCGGCCCTCGCGGTCGCTTTGGAAATCACAAAGCTCATCCGCGATGGTTGGGACAAGTGAGGAATGATCCATGTTTTCGGTATCGCCTGATGCTTCCTACGACCTGCTGATTATTGCGGGTGAAGCTTCCGGCGACGAGCATGCTGCCCGGCTCTTGGACGACCTTCGGGTGAACCGACCGGACCTGAAGGTAGCCGCCATCGGCGGCCCGAAACTTCGAGATGCGGGGGCAAATCTTCTTTTCGACCTTACGCGCCACGCGGTCGTCGGCATATTCGAAGTTCTCAAGAACTACGGGTTCTTCAAGAAACTCATGTCGGATTCCTTGATCTGGATCGGGAAAGTGAGGCCCAAAGCCGTGCTGTTCGTTGATTATCCGGGTTTCAATTTACGTCTTGCCTCTTCGTTGCTTGACCAAGGAATTGCTAATAAGGGCGGGGGAGAGGTAAAGCTCTTGCAGTACGTCAGCCCTCAACTCTGGGCATGGAAGCCGAAACGCCGATTCAAGATGGCTCGTACCTTGGATGCCCTCGGCGTCATCTTTCCCTTCGAGGTCGAAACCTATGCCGACGTCGATCTCCCGGTCCGTTTCGTTGGTCATCCCTTTATTCGTGAGGATTACGAGCCGCACTTGCGTTACGATCCTGAGGCACCCGTTCTTCTCTTGCCGGGTAGTCGTCGTCAACCAGTCGCTCGTATCTTGCCCGTTTTACTGGAGTCTTTTGCACATGTGTCCGGTAAGCGTCTTGGTTTGCGTGCGAAGATAGTAAGTCCTGCCGGCGAAGTCGGCGAACTGGCCCGGGAAATCCTGAACCGTTTTTCCGAGCTGAAGGGACAGGTGAAAATTTTTTCCAACGATAAGGTCGCGAGCGGTTGTGCCGTCCTTACCAGTTCGGGCACCATGTCCCTCGCTTGCGCCTTGGCGGGTATTCCCGGAGCCATCGTCTATCGCGCCCATCCCATGACCTATTTGCTGGGACGGTTTCTCGTCAAGGTTCCATACCTCGGCATGGCCAACCTGCTCTTGCCGAAGTCTCCTCCCTATCCCGAGTTCATTCAGGGAGCGGCCCGGCCGTATACTCTGGCGAAACGCCTGGAGTCCTGTCTCGACGACAATGACGAAGCGGAAAAGGCTATGGAAGCTTCCGCTTCGCTACGAAAGGTACTCTCTCAGCCTTCCGATGTTTCGGCGGTGGACTGGCTTCTTCAGGCAGGCGGGTTCGAGGAAAAGAGCAGTTGATTCCAAATTAGCCCCGCCCTTTTCTCCAGAGCTTCACGGCACTTAGCCACTTCGGCCTGTCGACTTTTTAGGTTTTCGTTCGCTATGGCGGAGACGTCGTCCAGGTTGTAGAGGTACACGCTTTCCAGATCGCCCACGCTTTGCTCCACGTCTCGAGGCATCGAGACGTCGATCAGAAAGAGTGGACGCGCCGGGCGCTTGGCGATCGCTTTTCGAACGGCTTCCCGAGTAAGGATGGGGTCTTTCCCTGAGGTGGAACAGAGCACCACGTCGAACAAGTGAAGAGATTCCCGAAAGGAATCGAACCCGAGCACTGAACCTTTCGACTTCTCGGCCAGTTCGCGGGCTTTTTCATAGGTGCGTCCCGTTACCGTTATGGCTCTCGCTCCCCGTGATCCGAATGCATCCAACGCCATCTCGGCCACTTCGCCCGAGCCGACTACCAGAAAACGACAGGCGGATACGTCGCCGAATATGCGGCGAGCCAATTCGCAGATGACGTTGCCGAGGTTTACTTGGCCACGAGAAATTCCCGTGTGGGTGCGGACCCACTTTGCGGCCTGAAAACTCTTTTGAAAGACTCGATTCAGGACTTTCCCCGTGCTTTCTCGGTTTAGGGCATCGTCGTAGGCTTCCTTCACCTGCCCGAGAATCTCGGTTTCGCCGACCATTTGGGAATCGATGCCCGAGGTTACTTCGAAGGCGTGCTTGACTACCGCTTCGCCCTGTCGCCGATAGGTGTGTTTTTCCAGGAATGCATTCTCCAGTTTGCGAAAGTTCATCAGGTATTCGCTCACCGGACCAAGCGGGGGCGAACCATTCCCGGAAACGTATATTTCCGTTCGGTTGCAGGTGTTCAGCACGAGGCTCTCCTTTAGGCCGGGCAGCGCCTGTAGACCCTTGTAGAAGTCGTCGATCGAATCGGCGGGCAGGCTTATTCGTTCCCGCTCCTCCAGCGAGGCTACGCGATGGGAGCTGCCGAGCAGGAATAGGTTTGGCGGTTCAGTTGGCATCTTCGAACGATGGTTGAGGGGCAGTCTCCTGTCGTTGTGGAGCCGAGCGCACGAAACCGAGTGAAAGTATGGCCAACGCGAAAAGAGCGATACAGGCATTGGCAAACTTTTTACCGTATAACTTTTGACGAAAGTGAAGATACCAGAGTCCGCAGTAGGCGATCCACAGCCCGATCGTCACCCACAGCTTGACCGAGCTAATGGAAGCGGGAGATCGCGTCCAGTGCATGGAACCGACCACGATGGAAGCCGTAAGGAAAATGACCCCTACGAGCAGTAGGCATTGGCCCGCCGTCTCCAGTTGATGAATGGAGGGTAGGTGGGCTCCGAGCGCCCCCGTCCGTTTGGCTTGCAGGGCCTTTTGTTGAACCAAGTACATGACGCTCACGACTGCCAGCAAGGCAAACAGGCCGTAGCTGAAGATAGCCACCGAGGCGTGCAGTTCGATCCACGGTCCCGAAAAGAGTCGTTTGTAGCTGGGTTCCAGCCAGTAGTTTGAGTCTAAGCCCGGACTGAGAAGGGAAAGAGCCCCGCCTATGCCGGCCAGACCCGCGGCAAAAGATCCAAGTAGATTCAGACGAAACAGTATTCGCATGATCAGGTACCCCGTGACCACCGACCAGAGGATGAATTGGATGCGCTCCATTCCGTTGCCGAGCGGGCACCCGTGAACATCCAGTCCTCTGAAGTACAGACCGCGCGTGTGGCCCGCGAAGGCGAATAGAATAAGGACGAACGGAACCATCGAGGGCAATCTCCGTTCCTTAGAGGCCAACGATAGCCCAGCTATCAAGGCCGCTCCGTAGAGGGCGGAGGCCAACCAGAGAAGCGTTCTAGCGTCGTTCAAGTCCATCAATTACGAAGAAATACCGGTAGTTTCGAGTGAGTGCGAGGAGCACGCTACCCAGCGAGGGTAGCGTTTCACGGCAGCAACCGAGGTGGAGTCGGGCGAGCCTGATTGTATCAGTGGAATTGCTTTCTTCGACATAGAGTATATAAGAGGATAATCATACCTCATGGCGGAATAAAGTCAAAGAGGGAAGGGGATGTGATCGAAAACCTTTTTGGGGATTCTGGCGAAAAGGCTTGCCCACTCTCGATTGGACTACAACCTCGGCAAACTTTACTTATTACCTGTTCATGAACATACACGAATACCAAGCTAAACAACTTTTTGATGCAGCCGGCGTGGCTGTACCTGCGGGTGCCGTGGCCCAGAGCCCCGATGAGTTCGACACCGCCATCGCCTCTCTGCCCGAGGGTTCCGCCTTAGTGGTCAAGGCCCAGATTCATGCCGGTGGTCGCGGTAAGGGCACCTTCAAGGACGGTTTTCAAGGCGGCGTTCATGTCGTGGACTCTCGCGAGATCGCTAAGGAAAAGGCCGCCGCTATGCTCGGCAACGTTCTCGTCACCAAGCAGACGGGCGAAGTTGGTCGCGAGGTGCGCACCGTGTATTTTACCGAGGCGGTTGACATCGCCAAGGAGTTCTACCTTGCCATTCTCATGGATCGGGCCACCTCCAAACC
Organism: Verrucomicrobiota bacterium; assembly: GCA_014382645.1. Lineage (GTDB taxonomy): Bacteria > Verrucomicrobiota > Verrucomicrobiia > Opitutales > Seribacteraceae. Next base: position 6,609 of record JACNJI010000142.1, read on the forward strand.
GGTGATTATCGCCTCCTTGGAAGGTGGGGTCGACATCGAGGAAGTGGCCGAGAATTCTCCCGAGAAGATTATCAAGGTCACCATCGAGCCGACCCTCGGTCTACGCTCCTACCAAGCTCGCGAAATCGCATTCGGGTTACAATTGACGGGCGACTCGTTCAAGCAATGCGTAAAGCTGCTCAACAAACTCTATGCCTTCTTCTGGACCAAGGATTGCTCGCAAGTGGAGGTCAATCCCCTTATCATCACCACGGACGGGGACGTCGTCGCTCTCGACGCCAAGGTGAATTTTGATTCCAACGCCCTCTTTCGCCATCCCGACATAGTCGAACTCCGAGACGAATCGGAGGAAGACCCACGCGAGGTGGAGGCCTCCAAGTTCGACCTCAACTACATTGCCCTCGACGGGGACGTGGCATGCATGGTGAACGGGGCAGGCCTAGCTATGGCCACCATGGACATCATCAAGCACTACGGCGGATCACCCGCCAACTTCCTCGACGTCGGCGGCGGAGCTACCGAGGCGCAGGTCGAAAACGCCTTTCGCATTCTCGTTTCCGATCCCGCCGTCAAGGCCATTCTCGTGAACATCTTCGGAGGCATCATGAAGTGTGACGTCATCGCGACTGGTATCGTGAACGCAGCCAAGAACCTTGAGCTTACCCTGCCTCTCGTCGTTCGCCTCGAAGGCACCAACGTCGAGGCAGGCAAGCGTATACTGAGCGAAAGCGGCCTTGCCCTCGAGTCCGCCGAATCTCTGGCCGAAGCCGCCGATAAGGTGGTCAAGCTAGCCGCGGCCGCTTCTTAAGCCTTCAACCTTTATCCAACCACACTTTACGAACATCCCAACCGCCTTTCATTCATGAGCGTTCTAGTAAACAAGGATACACGAGTAGTCGTCCAGGGCATCACCGGCAGCGCCGGCAGCTTTCACACCTCGCAGTGCATCGAGTACGGCACAAACGTCGTGGCCGGCGTAACCCCCGGCAAGGGTGGGCAGCGATTTCAGGACAGCGTCCCCGTATACGACACTGTAAAGGAAGCCGTCGAGCAGCAGGGGGCAAACGCTGCCGCCATCTTCGTTCCACCTCCCTTCGCGGCCGATTCCATACTTGAGGCCATCGACGCCGAGATCCCCCTCGTCATCGTCATCACCGAGGGGATACCCGTGCGCGATATGGCCGAGGTCAAGACACGCCTCGCCGCCTCCAATACCCGTCTAATCGGGC
>JACNJI010000334.1 GCA_014382645.1 Verrucomicrobiota bacterium
GGAGTTGTGGACCGCCACGAAACGCTTAATAGGTTTATGTGGGGGCCGGAGGGCTGGTTGTACGGATGTCATGGGGTGTTCCCCCGCTCCGAGGTGGGCAAGCCAGGTGCGGTCAAGGAAGACCGGCAGTTCATCGACGGCGGCATCTGGCGCTTTCATCCCCAGTCCAAGGAATTCGAAATATTTGCGGAGGGTCTTTCCAATCCCTGGGGATTCGACTTCAACGACATGGGTCAGGGCTTCGCCACCTGTTGCGTGATTCCTCATCTCTTTCACGTCGTTCAGGGAGGCGTCTATCACAAGCAGAGCCGTCAGAACGTGAACCCATACGTCTATGACAACATCAAGACGATTAGGGACCATACCCACAAGTCCGCCCACGGAGGGGCCCGCTTTTATTTGGCCGACGTCTTCCCCAAGAAATACCGCGACCAGCTCTTCATGTGCAACATCCACGAGCATTCCGTGCTGATCGACTACATGGTGCCGAAGGGCTCGAGTTACATAGGAAAGCACGGTGGCGACTTCATGCCGACCAATGATTTGGCATGGGTCGGATTCAGTGTGGAGACGGGGCCGGATGGCGGCGTCTACATCCTGGATTGGCACGATCAGAACATTTGCGGAAACGTGGTCAAGTTTGCCAATTCCGCGCGGGTCTACCGGATCATGCCCAAGGGGGTAAAACCTATCAAGCGTTTCGACTTGAACAAATTGAGCGACGAGGAACTGACCGACATGCAGGATCATTCGAACGATTGGTACGTCCGTCAGGCACGGACTGTTCTTCAGTATCGGGCGGCTTCCGGGAAATTGGATTCGGCCAAGGTGTACGGCAAGCTGGAAAGTATGTTGAAGAGTGCCAAGACCGTGGGTAAGCGCTTGCGTGCTTTGTGGGCTCTTCAGGTAACGGGTGGATTCAAGGGCAAGGATGACAAACTGATGGCCTTGCTCGATGATTCCGAACAATACGTCCGGGCCTGGACCATCCAGTTTCTCAGCGAGGACAAGAAGCCTTCCGAAGCCCTGCTTACCAAGTTTTCCAAGATGGCCAAGTCCGATTCCTCTCCGGTCGTTCGACTTTATCTCGCTTCCGCCCTCCAGCGTTTCCCTCACGAGAATCGATGGTCCATTCTCGAGGGCCTCGCTTCCCATGCCGAGGACAAGGATGACAACAACCTTCCTCGCATGGTTTGGTTGGCTCTCGAACCCATGGTGCCCGACAACACCGCCAAAGCCCTTACCTTGGCCGCCACGGCCAAACTTCCCAGGTTGCAGGAATTTGTGTCCAGAAGAATGCTCGCCGGAAAGACCCCCGTCCGTCAACCGCAGAAACGAAAGGTTTCCAAGGCCGACTGGCAGAATCTTATCCAGAAGGCTGCGCCGAACTTTACAGTCGAAGGATCGGGGGAGGGGGGCGTAGTCCGCTTCGGTACCTTCCGCAACAAGACTGCTACCCGTACTCATCCTCTCAAGCGTGGGGTGCCTTCCGTACTCAGTCGCAAGCTTCAAGTTTACAAGGGGAAGAAGACGATCCTTCGAGCCACCGTCAGTCATCATCCTCACGGAGACTGGGAACTGCGGGTCAAGGTGGATGGCAAGATCATTTCCAAGACGGAAGTCTCGTCCAAGACCACCACCGACGAGTGGCTTACCCATGAGGTGGACCTTTCTCCCTATGGAGGAAAAGAGATTAAATTGGAACTTGAGAACAACCCTACGGCTTGGATGAACGAGTGGGCCTACTGGCATGAGGTCAAGGTAAGCATAGTTCCTCTCTCCGAAAAAAAAAAGACACGCGGTAAAGACAAGGCCAAGGTAGTATTCATCTCGGGCAAGCCCAGTCATGGGCGCATGAAGCACGAGCACCGGGCCGGCAACATGATCTTGGCCAAGCGCCTGAACGAGTCTGGCTTGCCGGTCGAGGCAGTAGTTCTGGAAGACGTTGGGTATCCAGTGGACGAGTCCGTCCTCGAGGACGCCGCCACCATCGTGATTTTCTGCACCGGGCACGGCGGGCACGTTCTCAACCCCAAACTCAAGGAATTCGATGCCCTCATGAAAAAGGGAACGGGCGTGATCATGATCCATTGGGCGACGGAGGCGATGAAGGGTCCGCCGGGTGAAAAATTCCTCCATTGGATGGGAGGGTTCTGCGACCTCAACTGGTCGGTCAATCCGCATTGGAAACCTAACTTCAAGCCCCAGTCCCATCCGATCTGGAATGGGGTCAAGCCCTTCAGCGTAGACGACGAGTGGTACTACCACATGCGTTTCGTGGAGGACCGAACCGGATTTACTCCCATTCTTACCGACCTTCCGCCACCCGAGACCCTGAGACGAAAGGATGGGACCCGCAGCGGCAACCCGGCGGTACGCAAGGCCGTCGCCAATGGGGAGACCCAGCACGTCGCCTGGGCCTACGAGAGGAAATCCGGTGGACGCGGATTCGGTTTCACGGGGGGGCATAATCACGTCAGTTGGCAAGACGACGGCTATCGAAAGATCATGCTCAATGCCATCCTTTGGACTGCAGGCTTGGAAATTCCCAAAAACGGAGTGGACTCGCCCGCTCCCGACAAGACCGAGATCGAATCCAACCTCGACTGAGTCAACTACTAGTATTTTCCTATGAAGAATCTCCTCAGATTTTTCTTTTGGTTTTCCTGCCTTGCCTCGCCGTTGATGGCCAAGTTGAAGGAGCACGGTCTGGTGGTCAATACCATCGTGACCTTCATGTCCGACAATGGGGGGATGTCCGTGATGAACGGAACCCCGGGCCGGGTCGTTCCTCAAAAACAGTTGGATACGGCCACTTCCACTTCCAGTTCCAATCTTCCTCTGTGCGGGGCGAAGGGGTGGCTCTACGAGGGTGGCATCCGCGTTCCGATGATTGTGAAATGGCCACATCAGGGAAAGAAAGATATCGTTTGTGACGAGCTCGTCATCAGCACTGACTTCTATCCCACCATTCTGGAAATGCTTGGTCTGAAATATGATCGAAAAAAGATTGATGGCAAGAGTTTGACCCGGTTGGTCAAGGGAAAGAAAATGGACCGTGGACCGATCTATTGGCACTTCCCTCATTACAGCAACCATGGGATGCAGAGCCCCGGGGGCGCCATTCGGGATGGGGATTGCCAATTGCTTGAATATTTTGAGAACGGGACGGTTCAACTATTCAACCTCGCTAGGGACATTGGCTAGCACAAGGACCTGGCCAAGATCGAGGTCGAGAAAACCAAGGAGCTTACTCAAAAGCTTCACCAGTGGCGTAAGCGGGTGGGGGCTCAGATGATGAAGCCCAATCCGAATTACGATCCCGCCAAGGACACCTGGTCGCCCAAAAAAATAAGGTTAAGGGCTGCTGTGTGATTCCCTTGGAATAGGGGACTTAGGGGAACGGTTTTTAGTTTTTTACCGGAGCAGGTAACGAGCTGCGTAAAAGCTTTTGCCCTTCAGACTTCGCTTAAGGTTTCGGTGCTTCCACCGAAGCTTTCCGTTTCCACCCCGAGCTTGTTCAGCATGGTAAGGTAAAGGTTGGAGAGCGGAAGCTCGGTGTAATCCATCTCGCCAAGCCAACCGGCGTCGGAACTGATTCCGGAGGTTGCCTGATGCGTGTCGTTGCCTTGGCCGTACTTGAGGTGTTGGCCGTGTTTGAAACCCATGTTTTTCCCTCCCATCAGCATCATTGGGTAGTTGCGTGAGAGGTGAAAGGCACTGGATGCCGATCCGAACAGGATGGCGGTGTTATCGAGCATGTTGCCTTCGCCGCCTGGCTCGGGCGTGGCCTTGAGTCTGCTGGCAAAACGGCCGAGTTCCTCGTTGATGAACCTACAGTAGGTGCCGAAGTTTTTGTAGCCGTCGGGATTCTTGGTGTCGTGCGATAGACTGTGGGCGGTTTTGTAACCCACTGCACGGGCAAGGTAATCACTAATGCCCACCCCGTTTTCACGACCAAGCTGGTAGGTTGCGGTACGCGTGGTGTCGGTCTTGAAGGCCAGGTAAATCAGCTCGTACATGGTACGAAGGAAATTACGCGGGTCCTCGGGGGTAACGTCCAGTTTGAGGAGATCCGACTCCACGCTGGGCATGGGAATGCTCAACCACCTCTTGGCTTTCTCCACATTGCGTTCCGTATCGCGCACGGACTGAAGGTAGTCGGCAAGAGTTTCCTGATCATGCTTGGAGAGGGAGCGGTTCAACGAATTCGCATCCTCCAAGAGGTCGTCCAGAGCGCTTTTGCTCAAGGCAAGGCGACGCACGGCGTCCGGGCCGCTCTTGACGAAGAGCATGTCGAAGATGCGCTTGGGTTTGTGTTCGGCGGGAATGGGCCTGCCTTGGGCATTGTAAGACATGGTGTGGGCTCCGCGCGGGGAACCGGTGCCGCCGTCGGTCGACATGACCAAAGAGTCATGCCGGGTGTGTTTGCCGACATGGGAGGCAAACACCTGATCGAGGGAAATGTTGTTTTGATAGGGATCATCCATGGCCCCGGTGTTCGCGCCGGTGAGAAACTGGTCGGCATTGCGGTGGCCGTGAACTTTTCGGACCGCGGGGTGCGACAACCCGGAAAACACGGTTAGGTCGTTTCGCAAGGGTTCGAGGGTCTCCATGCACTTGGTGAAAGTGAAATCCTTGCCCTTGCCATGAGGAAACCAACTCCAGTCTTTGAAGGAGGGATCCTTCTCCAGCGGCATGGGAACCCCGTCGGGCAGGTAAAAACAGGCCAGACGCTTTCGATTGGCAGTTTGCTTTGCGGCCTGAGCCACCGAAGAATAGGACTCAAGCCAAGGAAGAGCCAAGGCAATGCTCGACCCGCGTAGGAATTTTCGTCGATCCAATGTGGATATGTTCATGCTCGTTGTCTTTTCACTTTCAATTCAACTGAAATAAGTCACTTTTTACAACCAGAATTACAAGATCAGTCAAGCCGTCTCCCTTCTTGCGGAGGTCGGCGGCCATGCGGTCGACCTCCGAGCGGTCGCCAAAGGTCAGTGGGCGGCCCAGAGCATAGGCGGACAGCTTGTGGACCATGGCTCGGGTAAATTGATCCTGACGGTTAGCCAGTAGGTATTCCTTCACTCCTTCCATGCCATGCAGTTCGTCTTTGTTGAACAACAAGCTGCTGGCATCGACCGGTTTGCCTGCAATCTCGTCACGCCATTTACCGAGCGCGTCGAAGTTCTCGAATGCAATGCCCCAAGGGTCGATCTTTGCGTGGCAGGAAAAACAAGCCGGGTCATTGCGGTGATCCTCCATGCGCTCTTTGAGCGAAAGCTTGAGGATTTCGGGGTCCGCCAAGTCAATCTCAGGCACTGCGGGAGGAGGAGGGGGAGGTGGGTCGTTGAGGAGGTTTTCCAAAAGCCATACCCCGCGCTTCAGCGGGTTCGAGTCCTTGCCGTTCGAGTTCATCGCCAGAAGTCCGGCTTGCCCGAGCAGACCACCGCGTTTGCTTTCGGGCGGGAGGCCAACCTTACGCAGGTGGATGCCTGAAACCTCAGGCAAGCCGTAATGTTCCGCAAGCCGATTGTTCGCCAGGACGTAGTCGGAATGGATGAAATCCATTACCGGTTCGTTGTTCTTGAGCATTTCGGCAAAGAGAGCCACTGGTTCGCGCTTCATCGCTTCGACGAGAAGCGGATCGACTTTGCCATATGCCTTGGCATCGAATTTCAAAAAATCCAATTGATCCATGCCTAGCCACTGGCGGGTAAAATGGCGGGAGAATCGCTGTGACTTCGGGTCGTCGAGCAGTCGTCTTGTTTGTTGCTCCAGAACCTTGGCATCTGAAAGCTTTCCTTGTTCCGCCAAGCCCATCAGCTCCTCATCGGGCTGACTGCTCCAGAGAAAGAAGGATAACCGACTGGCCAATTCAAAGTCTGAAATGCTCTGAGTTTCCTTTTCTTTCTCGCCAGCCCGAACGAGGTACAAAAATTTCGGCGAGGATATCACGGAGGCAATCACCTCAAGGATCGCTTCCTGAGAATCTTCGCATTGCGGTCGGAGTTTATCATACAGTGACAGTTTTTGATTCACTTCGCTATCGCTCACCGGTCGCCTCCAAGCGCGGGCCATGAACTGGGAAATCACTTTGCGGGCATAGGCCTTTTCATTCGTGTCTCCCCCGTGGTCGGGGAAAATCCACTTGTGTGATTGAGGAGGCCACTGGTCAAGGGCTGGGGCGATGATCTCAACATAGTCGATGACCAGCGATACCTTAGCCCCTGAGGTGTTTCTCAGGGAAAGGAATTCAGCGGGGTTGGGCGTTTGGCCTAGTTTGTGGGTTTTGCGAAAGGCATTGCGGGGTGCATCGTCGAGGGCTACGTCCCATTCATAAAAGCGTGGTTTGCCAGGCAGGGAGTCTATGGTTAGGTCGGGTCCGCCCACGTTAGCCGATATGCGCGAATCGTTACTCGGTTGGTGCCCGAAATGCAAGCGAACGGTCGGCAAGTGCTTACTTTCCTTCTCGAGGCGGGTTGCCCGGATACGAACTCTCATGTTGCCCGTGTCGGGCAGTCCGTCTCCCAAATCGATGATGAATTTTTGACTGGCCGGAATCAACACAACATCTTGGGAAAGAGGGGGAATCTCAGGTCGTTCCTGAGATGGTTTCCAGGCATACTTGGCACCGCCGTAACTCCAGTGTGTGCTGACCCCGTCCCCCGTGATCAAGTTCTTGAAGTGGGTGCTTCCTTGCTTTTGCCCGTATTTGGCGGCTTGCTTTTTAAAGGCTTGTTCGAAGGTGAGAACCCCATTTTTCATCTGCTTCTTTTTCTTCTCCACAAAAGCCGCAAAGGCAGAATCGACTTTGGCCGATGCGGCCTTCATCGATATTCCGTAATATACGGGAGAGGGACGTTCGCCCCGAACGGTGGCCAACTCCAGCGCCCGGCGGGCTTGGGTACGATATTCGCCGAACTGCACCGCGGTCATCTGAAGCATTTCCGAACTGTTCTTAAAGCCGTCATCCGAAGAGGTCTCCGGCGGGAGGTCTCGCGAAAAGTCGTGGGGCAACCCCAGCAGGTCCTGCAACGCATACTTGTACTCGTAGCGTGTCATCCGCCGAAATGACGTATGCCCCCGTTCGCTGCGCCGTGCCTGCGAAGCTGCCTGGATTTCGCCGGATAACCAATCGACGACAAGTGCCTTCTCGTCGTCCGTTAGTTGAGCCTTCGCGTCTTCCGGTGGCATTTCGCCGTTGCCTATCACTTCGAACACCTCCAGCCACCAGCTAACGTCCTTACCCTTCAGCAGATCAGGGTTCAGCTTATCAATGCGAAATTTCCCCTTTTGCTTTTCCGGTCCATGACACCCCAGGCATACCCGCTTTATAACCGGCTCCACCGTGGCCTGGAAATGTACAAGCCGGGCTTGCGGAAAATCGGGTTCCGAGGCTGGCGGATTTTCCTGTCCCAAGGTATGTGTGGCACCCCCAAAAAACGATCCAGTCAATCCAAGAAGGAATCTCAAGCAAGCTCTCATTATTCCCTCGGCCAACAGCTGTAGTTTTCGGGTGAATTCTTCATCCCGAAGCGGCGGAGGGAAAAAGCGTGTAAATTACCTTTATTCATCCCCTTTGGTTTTACTTGAGAACGGAGACGGAGGCAACGAGGAAGTTTGTGTTGGCCTCATTTAACGGATGTAACCAAATGCGAATTATGGTGCCATGACTCAATGAGAATATTGCCAGTCAAATGAAAAGAGCAACCGTGTATTTTGAAGAAGATCTCCACAAGGCCCTAAAAAT
>JACNJI010000164.1 GCA_014382645.1 Verrucomicrobiota bacterium
GGGACGCCGGCCCAGTCGCCGACTAACGTACTCCCCCCCAAGGCAAGACTGCGGAGCCGTACCACAAGCTACGAATACGATCCGGTCCAAACGACGCAGCTCGTCCTCATGTCCTTCCAGACCGCCCAGCTTAGCAGTCGTACCATCCTCACCAAAACGACCGCGCAGGGTATTCTCCAAAGCAACAGGTTGCTCGAAAATCTCCTTCTCCATAAAAGAATCGAAATCTCCCATCTCAACGTCTTCGACCGTTTGGTCGATCAGTTGGCTCACCACTTGGGTATCCTCGCCCTGCATCGTAATGATGCGGAAGTCGTCTTCCCGCAGGAGGGCGATCTCTCCATCCTTCAAGTAAACGGCATCACGCACTCGGCCGACAAAGGCCGAGGCGTCGCTGGCAAGGAAAGTTTCGCCATCACCCAGACCAACGACCAGGGGAGAGCCTCGACGAGCTCCAAGCAAGAAACCGGGTTCATCCACGCAGAGTACGGCGATACCATACGCCCCTCGACATTGGGAAAGAGCCTCTCTTAAAGCTTGAGTAAATCGGTCTTCCTCTCCCTCTAACCGGGCATAGTGATAAGCAATCAAGTTGGAGAGCACCTCTGAATCGGTTTCAGAGGCAAACTCAATGCCTTTCCCCTCCAAGATGCGCTTGAGCGTTCCATAATTCTCTATGACTCCGTTGTGAACAAGCGCGATTTTGCCATCGTTACTTAAATGCGGATGAGTATTGGATATAGTGACCGCTCCGTGGGTCGCCCAACGCGTGTGAGCAATCCCCAAGGTTGATGTAGGATTACTCTCCCGAAGGATAGCGGCCAAATTCTCCACGCGGCCAGTCTCCCGGACCAAGGAAAAAGCATTACCGTCGTGAAAAGCTGCCCCGGCCGAATCGTAACCGCGGTATTCCAATCTTCGCAATCCGTCGATCAACGCATCTTTAGCAACCCTATTACCTAAATAACCAACTATGCCACACATGTGGACTTGAGATACGGCAAACCAACCGACTAATCAAGAATCATCACCTATTGAACTGCACTACGCCAATCCGTTAAATGCCACAGAAGAAGATCGTGAAGTCAACAAGACCGGTTCAAACAACTAATTAACGGCTTTCCCGAAGATTTGCATCTCGTAAATGGACCAGTAGAGGCCGTCCGTCCGGCCCGTTTGCATGATTTTGAGGTGCTTCGCCCGGGTGGTAGGGAAGATGATGTCGGTAACGGGATGTTTACCGGAACCTATGGCCAAAGGGTCGGACCATTTTTTGCCGTCAATGGATGATTGCACTTGGTATCCGCGAGGATAATCACGAGTGGAGCCACTCGAATCCAGTTGAATGCGGTTCACTTTGCAAAGGGAGGGGAATTCAACCTGCACCCACATGCCGGGAACTTGTGATGCCCCGGTGTCGTATCGAGTACGTCCATTTCCATCTATACAACCGTTTAGGTTTTTGGCGCCATGGCTGGCAGTGAGCTTCCATTGCTTGCGGTTGGCGATCAGGGGAGGTTCCAGTTCCTCGAGCTCGGTCTCGGTCCACGGCAAGAGGCGATCGACCGACTGCTTGCGAATATCGGCCACGAATTTCTGGGTTATAGGGCCACCCTTGTTGCCAAAGCTATTGCGTATATAGGTGGTCACGGCGGCGATCCATTCGTCGTCGTTGGTTCCGAGAGGAAGCATTTGCCCTGGATACTTCTTGCCATCGAGTTCGCCGGTCTGACCATGCAGGACGGTTCGCACCAAGCTGCCGCCGGAACCGAGGACACGAGGCGAGCCGGGCAAAGGAGGTCCCAAGGTCTCTCCGGGTTGGCCAACCATGGGAGTACCCTTGCCATCGCCACCATGGCAGGCGAAACAGAGCTGCTTGTAGATGACGCCGCCTTGTTCCATTTGCTTGCCGAAATGTGCGTTCAGCTTGCGTTGCTCGGCTAAAAGGGCCCGTTCCTGAGCGAGCTTCACACGATTTCCAGCAATGCTGTTGAGGATCGGCTTGTCACTGTGTTTCTCGATAAGGTTGTCTTGAATGCCCGCGAGCACCTCGGAATCCGTTGAACCGCTGTAGGCAATCGAATTGATTGTCTGGAGGGAGACATCGGCATGAGCTTCTTTTTCGAGTCCCTTGAATCCGGAAATGACAGTCTTGTCTCCATCGGCGAGAAAGGGCTCACTAATGCGTACTGCGGCCATGCGAACGCGATGATCAGTATCCCTAAGCTTTTCCATGAGCAATCCGGGTTTGACTGCTTCCAGTCCTTCCAGTGTCCATAGTGCATGGACGCGACCAAGAGCGGCCTTGCCTTCACGGACCAACTTTTCGAGATCGGATATCACTGACTTTCCATCCTTGCGAAGGATAATGAGCTTCTGAGCGGAGTCGCGCCACCAGCCATTCGGATGGGAAAGGTGAGCAACGAGGTCGGCGGTGGAATCCTCCAGCATATTCGGCTTAGGCCCCGGCTGGTGATCCTTGTGTACAAGACGGTAGATGCGCCCCTTGCCGACGTTTTTGTCGATGCCCCATTTATCAATCACACCTCGAAGATAGCTTCCCTTGCGAGTCCAGTTTCCTTGCTGAATAATGCCCCGATGCATATCAATGAAGAACATGGTGCCGTCAGGAGCAGTCTCAGCTCCCAGTGGCCGAAAGTTTATGTCCTTCGAACGAATGAACTCCATGCCGGGATCGGCGTTGCTGAGCACGGTCAACCCATCCTTACGCTCGACCTTGGCACGGCGAATCAAACGGCCCACGGGCTCCGGAATGAACAGGTTGCCGTACAGTTCCTTCGGCAGACGATCCCCCCGATAAATGCCTTGGCCTGCGCAACCGGTGAAAACGTTCAGGCCACCGTTGGCGGCAACTCGACGGCGACCACCCTGCACGTCCGGTACGGCTGCAATGGGATAAACGGTGCGAAAATTCGCCTCGGTCTGGCCTGGCGCATCAAACATTCCGTAGATTGGAGGTTGCTGAAAAAAGAAGGCAGGATTTTCTCCTCCGCCCGTGGAATAGTAAAGGCGCCCGTCATCATCCTGAGTCAGCCCCCATTGACCACCGCCACGCGGGAGGCGCTCAGTCTTAAACTCACCATTGGTGTAGCGGTAACGGACATTTTGGTAGGTGATGTAAATCCAGTTGTCCAGATTCCAGACGAGTCCGCTGGGCTGGTGCTCCATGTTGCCACCACGGTTACCGCCTTCAAAGACCTTCACTTTCTCGTCGGCCACACCGTCGCCGTCGGTATCCCTATAGTTCCAAAGGTCGAGGGTATTGGTAATGCCGACCATGACGCGATCGTCCAAAGGTAGAACCATGCGAGGCAATAACAGCTTGTCGATGAAAACGGTGCTCTTGTCGTAGACTCCGTCACCGTTAGTATCCTCGTGACGAGAGATGCGACTGCGCGGTTCCTGTTCGCCAGCGGCATCAGCGGTTTGCATGTAGGTACGCATCTCGACCACGTACAGAACGCCGTTTCCGTCCCAAGCCATGGCCACGGGTTCCTCGATCTGAGGCTCGCTCAGCACGAGTTCAAGCGAATAGCCTTCCGGCAACTCAATCGATTTGTGAGACTCCTCAATGGAAAGGAAACCTTTTTGATAAACATCGTCTCCCGGTGCAGCAAGGCTTTCTAAAGCAAAGGCAAGGAGAAGAGTTGAGGAGAAGAGTTTTTTCATTTTCGTGGTAATTGCTGACATAATGTTAAACACGTTGGGTTTTGGCAGGATTACTCAAACAGAAGAATTAGCGAAGCCTAGATTTTAACAATTGTTGATTATGTACAAAAGGAGTCGTTGGCTAGTTCTTTTCTCAATTTCAAAGAGAAAATCCAAAATAAGGAGTTTATTCAAATCTCCGGCAATCTCTGGAGTCATAAGAGAGATTAGCCGTTTTTGAGATTGGCTTAAAATAGTAAAAGAAGAATGGTTCAATCGATGAAGCATCTACTGACTCTCGTTATCCTTGTATTTGTACAGCATGCCCTTCATGCCGGCAAACCCAACTTCGTCTTCCTTTTGGGCGACGACATCAATCGCGACAGTTTCGGGTGCTACGGGAACGTCGATTGCCCCACGCCGCACATAGACAAGCTGGCGAGAGACGGGGTCAAGTTTAACAAAGCCTACACTTCCGTGGCCATGTGCGCCCCATTTAGGCAGGAACTCTACAGTGGACGCACCGCTTGGCGAACCAAAGCTTTTCTAAACCACTCGAACTCCGTCCCCGAGACGAAGAGTCTGCCGCATTACCTCGAACCCCTCGGCTATCGCATAGGTCTAACAGGGAAGACTCACATCGGCCCTAGGTCATCGTATCCTTTCGAATACTTGGGCGACGGCAGCAAACCTGATTCCAATAGCTTCCTTCTCGGCAAGGCGAAAGAATTTATCGGTTCCTGCCGCAAAGAGGAAAAACCTTTCTGCCTCGTCATCGCTTCCCACGATGCCCATTCCCCTTACACAAATGGCGACAGGTCGATATTTGATCCCGCAAAGTTAACCATCCCCTCCTACTGGATCGATACGCCCGAACTACGCAAAGCCTTGGTTCCCTACTATGCCGAGGTTGCCAACTTCGATGCTCTGGCCGGAGCCCTGAGATCGTATTTGGACGAATCCGACTTGGCCAACGACACCATATTCTTCGTCTGCACGGAGCAAGGCTCGGCCTTTCCCTTTGCGAAGTGGACCTGTTTCGACAACGGTCTCCACACGGGATTGGTGGCTTATGGACCCGGCATCGTGCCGAAGGGTCATGTCTCCGAAGAACTCTTCTGGCTCTGCGACGTCGCCCCCACCATGATCGAGGCTGCAGACGGAAAGATAAAGAAAGGCCTCTTCGACGGCCGTAGCCAGTATGCCAACTTGACCGGAACACCGACTCAGGTGCACGACTTCGTGATAGGCCAGTTCAGCAACAAGGGAATCATCGACAACAACGACCGCATCTATCCGATCCGTTGTATCCGGGACGACCGCTATTCCTTCATTTGGTCTCCCAACCACGAGCAAATCACCTCAAACGTGTCGCTCAGCAAGGCCCTCGCCTTGATCAATGGTGAAACACCGAGGGCGAACAAGCCGGGCAAGGAATTCCCCGCCGCCTCTTGGGTGGAGGCCGCCAAAGGACCACCACTCGACGATCCGCTCATCAGGAAACTAAATCGGCGACCTGAGTTCGCCTTGTACGATTTACAGAAGGATCCCCACGAGTTGAACGATTTAGCCGCAGACCCCAAGCACAAGAAAACCATCAATCGTCTCCGCAACCAGCTTTTCAGTTGGCTAGAGCAACGCGACGATGCCGACCCCATAGCCACTGAACGGGCCATTACCAAGAACAAGGTGAAGAAGCCCAATAAAAAGAGACCAAAGCAAAAAGGGCCAAACAAGTAGTTGCCCGGCAACCAGCAAACTGGAGATCCCCTACCGCCAAGCAAAACAAGGACCAGTCGATTTACTTGAGCGGGTTCTCGTACCAGACTACGTTGTGGCTAAGTTGCCCGGCAATTAGCAGATCGAGATCGGTATCACCATCCATATCCACGGCGCGAATATCGTAGGCTGCTTGGTCGTCAGAGACGACGTGGGTGGTAAAGTTGCCCTTGCCGTCGTTCTCAAACCAAGCGACCACCTTGCTGACGTAGGCGCAGGTTGCGGCATCCACGTCGCCATCCCCATCCATATCGACTACCTGCAGGCAATGCGGAGAAAGTAGTTCATTATTCACCTCGTGTATTTCCCATGTGGGATTCTCGAACCAAAGAAGGCCTTTCCCATGCCCTCGAGAAGCTAAAATATCGAGCTTACCGTCACCGTTCAAGTCGGCAGGTTGTATGTTGGTCGCGCCAGGATGCGTACCGGGCAAAAGGTGCTTCTTGAAAGGCTTGGTCGGGTCCTTGCCCGCTTCCCACCAAGCGAACCACTCTCCCTTGCCGAACTTCGGGTCGGGAAAACCTTTGGCGGCAAGGGTGATGTCAACTCGCCCATCGCCGTTCAGATCACCATAGCCTAGGTAATGGCTGAGGCCTGGGGCGTCCTTGTCGGCAAAGATAAATCGTTTCCAGCGCTTTGCCTTGCGAGGATCCTCGGGGACCTTCAACCAAGCGGCGGAATTGGGGAATTTGCCGGTGGGTTGTCCACTGTTGGCAAGCAAGTCGAGCTTTCCGTCGCCGTCAACGTCCGCCTTTAGGACACCGTGGATGCCGATCAGTTCGTCGTCCGCAATCCGCATTTTCCATTCATCCTTCAACGGGTTTGCGGGACACTCAAACCAAGCGACCAAACCGGGCTTGTAGCGAGCACCGATAAAGTCGGGATCACCGTCGCCGTCCACATCGAAGGTTTCGCCATGGATGAAGTTCAGACTCTCGTTCTCTCCAATCACCACAGCCTTCCAATCGGGCGCAACAAACAAACGCGTCTTGCCTCCGCTGTTCGAAATCACATCCACCTTGCCGTCCCCGGTAAAGTCGGCGGCTACCGCGACGTTGCAACGCTCACCTCGATGAACAACGTGTTTATTCCAGTTTTGCTCAGCCCATCCAAAATGAAAGAATGAAAGCAATGCGACGGAAAGATGGAAAAGTTTCATAACACAACACGGGCAAACAAAATCATCCATGTCACGCAAGCGGAAAAGAAGCGAGGTGAGAAACCCTCGTCCCTTGACGACTATTATTAAGATGAGGAGAGAAGCTTTAGTTTTATGTTCATTCAATCATTTCCTCACTTGACCCAGAAAGGGATTGCCATGCTGTTGAGATTCAGTCTCAAGTCCAGGAACCCTCGATCGCATTCATGTTTCCCTTTTTCTTTTCAACAAAATTCACATGACCAACAATGCTCCTGCGTTCCAAGGCAAAGGCTCCGTCATACCTCTCGACAAACTTGAACCGGGAAAGTGCGGACTGGTAGTACAGGTCGTGGCGGATAACGATGATGCAAAAAGGCTGATGGCGATGGGGGTATGCACAGGCCAAATCATTAAGTTGGAGCAACTGGGAGACCCCATGATCTTACAAGTCGTAGGATCGAAGCTTGGAGTTTCTAGGCGTTTGGGAGAAACGGTAAGCGTGACCCCATGCGATGAAGAGACTTTCTCTTGATAGAGTAAGGACGCCCAAGAACACCGATGACGACAGCACTTCATCAAGAACAAGCCAAAGCTCGCACTGTCAACGTTCCAGTCATCGCCATAGCCGGGAAACCCAACGCAGGCAAAACCACTCTTTTCAACGCCTTGACGGGTTTAAGGGCAAAAACATCTAATTTTCCCGGCACCACAATCGAATGCCGAACATCGCGAACCAAGTTTGGCGATGAGGAAGTCGAACTCCTCGACCTTCCGGGCCTATACAGCCTGAACGATTGCTCCGACGAAGAAAAATTGGCCGGGGACGCACTCCAAGGGCGGATCGAGGGTAGGGAAAAGCCAGCCGGCATAATCGTGGTGGCAGATGCAACCAATCTGGAGCGAAACCTATACCTTGCCGGCCAAATTCTCGAGATGAATTTACCCGTGGTGGTAGCGCTGACGATGATGGATTTGGCGAGGCGAGAGCAAACATCGATTGATACCGAAGCCCTGAGTCTTGAGTTGGGATGCCCGATCGTCTCCATCGACGGAAGAGCAGGATCAGGCTTCGAAGGACTTCGCGAAGAATGTGAGCGAATGCTCAAAGGTCAAATCGCCTCAACCTCCATGCCCGAAAGGCTCC
>JACNJI010000213.1 GCA_014382645.1 Verrucomicrobiota bacterium
CAAGAGCCGTCATCCATTATGGCCAGACTTTGATCAGCAGCAAGACGTTTACTGTGTTCGGCAAGTGAAGCGTCCTCACCTTCTGCGTCGCTGCCCTGCAAAGCATCGGCAGGACCAGGTTCTTGCAACGCGGTCTCGGCTTCCACAAGCTGCGTCGCCGCATCACATAGTGATTGGGGTACACCTTCAGCCGCCCCTCGAACCTCCGCCGAATATGCCTGAGAAGATACCCCAAGTGCTCGAGCACGCGCTCCAAGCCGAGATAATCTTGATTCGAGACTTTCGATTGATTCATTCCCATAACTGGACGGCGTCCCCACTGCTTGGGCAATCAAATTACCATTCCTCCCATTATGTATAGCCAAGGCAAAGAGAATGAGGGAGAATGGCAGGATCAAATTTCGCATCACTAATTGGGGAAACTCTAGCGAGTGAACTTAACGTTTATACCAAGCTTATTAAGTTCGTTGGATTCGCCAAAGAGAGAGAGTTCGGTCGTGATGAGACTGAGTTGAGTCTCGGACACGCCATCAACCCCCTGTAGAAGAGACAAAGCTTCGGCCACAGAAGTGGAACCGTGAAGCAAAGTGGAAAGCCTTTCGTTAATTGAGCTATTCACATCCAACCATTTCCCAGAGGCATAAGAGTAATACCATGGAACGGAAGGTTGGGACAATAATAGGTAGCACCAGGATTTAAGGTCGTTGAGGTATCCGTAGGGAAACGCATTGCCGGACCAAAACCAGCCAAGGTGTTCATTCCACATCCAGATATTTTCGTTTTCAAGTATCGAAGAAGATACATAAGTCCAACCCAACTTCTCATGGTAGACCCAAGATTGCCCAACTTGGTAGAAATAACCGAATCCATTTGAGTGGTTCCAACCAAGGGGAATAATCACCAAGGACACCGTGGCCGAGTCGCTCAGTCCTTGTGGATCGGAGATCGATCGATCCAGAATCTTGTAGACAAAGGAATCCTCTCCAAAAAATTCGTTGTCATAAGGTGCATAAACAACTTTGTCGTCCTGAATGCTTACATGTCCAAATTTGGGATTAGATGAAATGGATAAGATGAAGTTTTCATCAGGGTCTGGATAGGAAACGTCATTTGCCGTAACATCGAGGGAGTAGGAAGCTTGACTACCGGAAAACACAATACTGTCATCTACCGCGATGGGCTGATCGTTCACGGAAAGCACGGATAAATCGATAGAGCGAGTGCTCTCCAACAATCCATCGGAAATCCTGAGGGTAAATGAATCTTGACCATAGAAGTTAGCATTCGGTCGATAAAGAAGGGAATCAACCCCGGAGACTAGCGTGCCGGAAGTTGGAGAAGTCAGGATTGAGAAAGAGACCGTTTGATCCTCCGGATCAACTGCATTTGGCACCTGCACCTCGCTGTCTTCATTGACAGTAAAATTGCTATCAATGAAATAGGGAGGTTCGTTAACGTCAGAAACTGCGATTTCCAAAAAATGTGAGGAGGAGTTCAACCCATCACTGGCATTAATTTCTAAGGCGTAAACATGGCTTCGGTTACTCTCGAAATCTGGTAAATTTTCAAACTCGATTCGAGGTGGTGTGACATTTTGGTCGATGATAAAATAGGCGTGGTCAGGATTACCCGCAGACATGGAATAAAAAATGACGCTGGCATTATTGTCCGATGCGTTGAGATCGAGAACATGTGTCGAGTTGCCTTCCGGAACAGAAATGTAATGAACGTGACCCCATGATGGAGGGAAAACCGGGGGCACTTCGTCGACATCCACAACCTGAACGACAACCGATTCGATTACGGTGTGGAGACCATCCGTGGCGTTAACCTCCAAGAAGTAGTCATTGCCGCCAGACAGAGATGCGGGAATTTCAAAGTTAGGTGCAACCTTGAACGATAATGCACCGGTTCCATTGACTTCGAAACGAGACTGGTCGACTCCACCTGAAACTTTATAACTGAGCGAATCCCCATCAAGATCACTTGCATTAAGTTCAACGACGAAAACTCCGTTCTCAGCAACCTGAACAAACAGGCTACCATTGGTATCTCTAGATGGATAAAGAGGAGAAGTGTCGTTCAGATTGGTTATTTGAATAGTAAACATTTGAGACACGACCGCCGTGCCATCAGTGGCATTGATCTCGAGATTAAAGAGATGATTACGCACGATTGAAGCATTCGACTCATAATCAGGAGAATCAATGAAGGACAGGGAACCTGTTGCGTTAATCTCGAAGAAATCCTTATCCGACCCTCCAAGGGAATAAGTAAGAACATTTCCATCCTCGTCGGTTGCGTTTAGGTCAGCAGCAAAGAGTTGGTTTTCAGGAACCACCGAAAAGACGGAGGAGTTGCCATTATGGCTTGAGAAAATGGGCGCGTCATTCGCATCACGGACTGTGACTTGAATTAATTCTTCAACAGGAATCGCCTCGACGGTATTGTCGGTCACGAGGATCTTTACAGTGAAAAGGTTATTGCCATTGACGGAAGAGTTAGACTCGAAATTCGGAGGAGTGATAAATGCAAGGACTCCGGTGGTGGCGTTTATATCAAAGAAAGCACCATCAAATTCGCTTTTAGACAGGCTGAAGGTGTGGATATCTCCGACATCGGCATCAGTAACGTTTACGTCCACCACCGCCATTTGGTTCTCTTTCACCTCGATTGGTTGCAGAAGTGCGGAAAAGTTAAAGACAGGCAAGTCGTTCACGTTGGCTACCTCTACGTTCACCGGGATTTCATCCGTTAAGCCCTTGGCATCCGAAACTCGCACCTTGAACGAGTCGGTTCCATTGAAGTTCGGTGTCGGCACATAGATTAGATCGGGGGTGCCCCCGGCACCTGAAACTGACGCATCTCCATTCGTGGTCACGGCCGAAACATTCCAAACTCCATTCGTGGCATCCCAAATTTCCCACGAGAGAGTAGCTGTTTGGTTCAAGTCCGGATCAACGGCTTCCAATTCGGGATCTCGCCAACCGAGGGTGGCATTATCCTCGTCCATGAAAACCGTAACTGTCAATCTTCCCGATATCTCGGGAGGATCATTTTCGTCGGTGACAGTCACAATGATCATCTGCGTATCATTGTTGTCGAGATTCCCCACCTCGGAAACGACGACGACGACCTCGTAGGTATTGTTGTTATCCTCATCCTCGGGGTTTTCAAAATTCGCGGGGTACTTGAAAAAGAGAGCTCCCGAAGTTTTATTTATATCGAAGAACACGGAATCAAAGGTAGCTGGAGAATCAATTGAGTATTCGAGATCGCCTTGCTCGGCATCGGTACCATTCACGTCGGTGACAAAGGTGCTGTTCTCCTTCACATCAAGGCCGTAGGGCGATTGACCGGCATAGGAAATGATGGCTGGGGGATCGTTCTCGGGAATTAAAACTATTTGCTCGGGATGGGGAACCTCAGGACCACCCGGTTGCCTGCTTATCCAAACAAAGGAATCGGAACCGGAGTAATTCCCATCGGGAATATAGGTCGAGACCCCAGCAACGGGATCGGTTATCTCGATGTTCCCGTGACTAGTCATGCTCTCGAACTTAAGGAAGTCAGAGGCTAAGTGGATGGAAAATCCGGGATGATCCTCGGGGATGTCTACCGCATCGACGACCGAGCAGAAAACAAGGAACCCCAAAAGCGAAAGACTTTTGAATGATGAATTCACGAAACTTCGGGCGATCAACAAACTGAAAAGATACGAAGAAAGAATCCTTTCATAGCCTTTGAATAACAATTGAAGCAAGGCATTTCCACAGGCCATTTCTGAATCAAAACCAAAGAGATAACGTCAAATTACATTTCAGCAAGAAACGGACTCTCCTAACGGTGCAAGCATGATCGAACTGAAGACCCATTGGAACTCTCAATTGATTGGGCTTGAATAATGGCCATGGCAAACAAGTGACCGGAAGGATAATTAGGCTTGAGGCAACGAGCATTTTGCCGAATCGTAGATCGTTTGAGGAAAATTCCCTATTTAGAATAGCAGTATGACTGAACAAGCTATGAGTGAAGAAAATTCAAGTTCCGAAGAGAAACAAAAGATTGCAGACAACTATTGGCGAGCCAACCTTCGACTCATGGGATGGTTGCTCGTTATTTGGTTCGCGGTCTCCTACGGTTGCGGGATTCTTTTCGTAGATCAATTGGACGAGATAAGAATCGGCGGATTCAAGCTCGGTTTCTGGTTCGCCCAGCAGGGATCCATATACGTCTTCGTAGCCCTTATCTTCTTTTACGTGTGGAAGATGAACAAAATCGATCGCGAGTTCGATTTGGACGAATAATCGTAGTTCTCGCTTAATTCTTTTTTTTTTGACATGGATCTAAAAACTTGGACCTATCTAATCGTGGGGGTTACCTTCGCCCTCTACATCGGTATCGCCATCTGGTCTCGGGTAAAGACCACAAAGGGTTTCTACATTGCGGGCGGGGGCGTTTCTCCTCTTGCCAACGGCATGGCCACGGCGGCGGATTGGATGTCGGCGGCTTCCTTCATCTCGATGGCCGGGCTCATTTCCTTCATGGGGAGAGACGGCGCCTATTACTTGATGGGTTGGACGGGAGGATACGTGCTGCTGGCATTGCTACTAGCTCCGTACCTGCGAAAATTCGGCCAATTCACGGTTCCCGACTTCGTTGGCGAGCGCTACTATTCAAAGCAGGCGAGGTTGGTGGCCGTAATCTGCGCGATTTTCGTCTCCTTCACCTACGTTGCAGGTCAAATGCGTGGAGTGGGCGTGGTGTTTTCCCGCTTTCTGGACGTGGACATAAACGTCGGAGTCTTGATCGGCATGACCATCGTTTTCTTCTACGCCGTCATAGGAGGCATGAAGGGCGTCACCTACACTCAAGTAGCCCAATACTGCGTGCTCATCTTTGCCTTTCTCGTGCCAGCCATATTCATTTCCATATCGATGACGGGCAACGTATTGCCTCAAATCGGGTTCGGGTCCACGGTGCTTGATTCATCGGGTGTCGACTCTGGCGTCTATTTGTTGGACAAGTTAGATAAACTTAACACGGAACTCGGGTTCGCTGAGTACACGAGTGGAACCAAAGACACAATCGACGTATTTTTCATCACGGTCGCTCTCATGGTGGGGACCGCGGGTCTGCCGCACGTCATCATCCGTTTCTTCACCGTACCCAAGGTAAGAGATGCTCGCATTTCCGCAGGCTATGCCCTGTTTTTCATCGCTCTGCTCTACACCACCGCTCCGGCCATCGCAGCCTTCGCCCGCACCAATCTCATTGAGACGGTACAACACCAACCTTACAAGAAAATGCCGGATTGGTTCCGTAACTGGGAAACCACGGGATTACTGGCTTGGGTGGACAAGAATGACGACGGCAAAATTCAATATGCCAAGGGTAGCGCATTCGACAAACTTCCCGAACAAAAGAAGCTCAAGCTGGTAAAGACTGAGAAACAGGGAATGTCGGGCGAAGCAACCTATGAAAACGGACCATCCGCCAATGCAAACGAATTGCACGTCGATCGAGACATCATCGTATTGGCGAATCCCGAAATCGCCAATCTGCCGAACTGGGTGATCGCACTGGTTGCCGCAGGCGGATTGGCAGCGGCCCTTTCCACTGCTGCGGGACTTTTATTGGTGATCTCCGCTTCCGTATCGCACGATTTGCTCAAGAAGATTCTAATGCCCGATATAAGCGAGAAGAAGGAGCTGCTCTATGCTCGTCTCGCGGCTACCGTGGCCGTTTGCATAGCCGGTTATTTTGGAATCAATCCGCCGGGATTCGTGGCTCAGGTGGTCGCCTTCGCCTTCGGCTTGGCGGCAGCCTCTTTCTTCCCGGCCATAATTCTAGGAATCTTTTGCAAGCGCATGAACCGGGAAGGAGCCGTCGCAGGCATGATCGTGGGCATCGTTTTCACGGCCTCCTATATTTATTACTTCAAGTTCTCGAATCCCGAGGCCAACAACAAGGAGAATTGGCTGTTCGGCATATCGCCGGAAGGTATCGGAGGCTTGGGCATGTTGCTTAACTTCGCCGTATCCTTGCTGGTTTCTCGTTTTACCCCTCCCCCACCCGACGAGGTTCAGCAAATGGTTGAGAATATTCGCATACCGCGTGGAGCAGGCACAGCCAGCAATCACTAGACGACATTCCCGGATTACCATGAAAACTTGGCTTAATTTCAGTTTACTCAATCTCTCGTCCGTTCTGTTGCTAGCGGTTTCAATACACGCTAAACAGGAAAAGAAAGACGAGAAAGGATTCACTCCGCTCTTCGACGGCAAGACGCTCCAAGGTTGGGAAGGTAAAAAGAAATTCTTTCGGGTACAGGACGGTGCCATCGTGGCGGGTTTTCTGAATGCCCGCATTCCCAACAACGAGTTTCTTGCCAGCGAAAAGGAATACGGGGACTTCGAATTGCACTTCGAAGCCAAGCTATTGGGACAAGGCAACAACGCGGGCGTACAATTCCGTAGCCAACGGATACCCAAAGCCCATGAGATGATCGGCTACCAATGCGACATTGGCGGCTGGAGCAAGGGAGCCATCTGGGGTTTTCTCTACGACGAGTCCCGTCGACGAAAAATGCTCGCCGAAGCACCACAACACGAGCTAAAGAAACACATCAAGCTCAAAGGCGAGTGGAACAAACTAGTTGTTCGGGCGGAAGGCCCTCGCATTCAAATTTGGCTAAACGGCTACCAAACGGTTGACTTTACCGAGAAGGAAAAAGACATTCCTCTTAAAGGGCGGCTCGGACTCCAAGTTCATGGAGGTCCACCCGCCGAGTGCCACTACAGAAACCTGCGGATAAAGACGTTGTAAGTCTTTCCGTTGGCAGTTTCGGTTGCCATTCCCAACGCGCATCCTTGCTTGAACGAGTTCCGTTCAGCGCTGGTTCGAATTGAGAACAATTAGAAAATTCGGCGGGAAAGTGTCGTTTATTGTTGATTCGTTTTTTTAATTCTTTCTAACTCTAATTCCATGAAACCCTTTCAAAATCACGGATTCCCCTATCTTTCGGCGCAAAGCGCAAAAAAACTTCGCCGGCAGCTTTTGGCGCTAATGATAGTCGGCATAGTCATGCTAAGACTTCTTGGAGATCATGCCGCTCTCGGGCAAACCGCGAGCAACGGTTCGATCTTAAACGCCAACAAAAAGGTAGAACTGCGGCGGTGGTGGGAACCCATGGGTTTGCCTGTCGATATTGTGACCGACCCAGACGCAAAGCCTCCACCTAGTTGGGGACCCCGCCGAAACATCCCACCACCACCTCCCCCGAGACCTGGGCCAAGAATTGCCCCGAGACCCGAAACCACCACGGCCCCAAAGCCCGCTCCGGTGGTCCGGAGAACCCGACGGTTCGACTACTTCATCCTGCCCTCGCTAGGGGTGGCATTCCCAAGAGACGCCCAGGCATCCCATTCCACCGCGGGCACCCTCACCCTCAATCGAGATCCGGGACTGTCCGTGGGAATCGCAGGGGGCATCCGCTGGGGCAACACCTCACTCGGTTTGGGCGTAAACCACTACCGAGCGGGCAACGATTCCCTGCATATATCCGGACCCTCCCTCACCCTGCCCGCCGGCGGTTCCATCGGCGCCACCGCCTTTCACCTCAGCCCCCCCCCGGGCCATCCCCCCTCCCCCCCCATCGCCCTCCCCCCCCGGGCGACCCTCCCCCTCCCCCCCCCCCCCCCCCAACTCCCCCC
>JACNJI010000256.1 GCA_014382645.1 Verrucomicrobiota bacterium
CAGGTGTACAGTTGCGTGTAGCTGTAGCGATTGCCTGATATCGATATAGGAGGGGGCGCCGTAGATGTCATAAACACCCCCGAAGCCCTCGGGATTGTTGTCGCAGAAGCCGGCAGAACTGTGCTCTTGAATGCGGTCCACGAATTGATCGATCAGTTTTCCCGTCTCGTCTTTTTTGGAGAGTCCAAGGCTGAATCGGGAAACGGACTTTGCGATGTTGAAGGACTGAAAGTGGTTGTTGTAATCGGAACGGGAAAGAAGGCGTTGGTCGAGTTGCTCGCGGGTGGGGTCGAGAAGGCGCTCCCAAACTTCATTTCGTTCTTTGGCGGCACCGAATGAAAGCAACCCTAGGGCGGCGTAAGCGAGACCGTTTTCACTTTCTTCGGAGGCAAAGGCTTGATGGGTGATGCAACGAGCCGCGAGGTCGTTCAGGTCATGACCTTCCAGTTCCGTTTCCCCGCTGGCGCGAAAGTACTCGCCTATCGCTAGTGCGGCGTGGCCGGATTCGTCAATTCTTGTGTTTTCTCCGGCGGCGGCGGCGATTGATCCCGCGTCACTGATGTATTGAAGATTGTTGCCAAGGATCGATCGAGCCAAGTCCATGCACTGGTCGGCGAAGTTTTGCATGCGGGTAGTAGGTAGTAAAGCGTAGGGAAAAGGATGGAAAAAATGTCTGCTTACGGGCTTCGAGTCAATATGTTAAGCAGTGGTGATTAGTTTAAGAAACTCTTTGTTGTCGGCAGTTTTTTCCATTCGTTCTATTAGGGTCTCGGCAGCATCCGCGATTTTCATGGGAGCCATGGCTCGCCGGACGAACGAGGATTTTTCCAAGACCTCGGGTGATAACAAGTCCTCCTCTTTACGAGTGCCGGAGGCGGCGAGGTTGATGGCGGGCCAGAGTCGAAGTTCCGCAACCTTGCGGTCGAGAACTATCTCGCTGTTCCCGGTACCCTTGAATTCTTGAAATATAAGTTCGTCCATCTTGGAGCCGGTTTCCACTAGAGCAGTGGCCACGATCGTTAGGCTGCCGGCTTCTTCCGAATTTCGTGCGGCGGAAAATATCTGTCTAGGTTTTTCAAGCGCCCTGGCGTCCAATCCCCCCGTCATGGTTCGCCCTCCCTTGCCGGTGGCGGCATTGTACGCTCGCGATAGGCGTGTGATCGAATCTAGCAACAGGACCACGTCTTTTCCGGTTTCCACTAACCGTTTGGCTCGCTCGATGGCCAATTCGGCAACGCGCAGATGGTTCTTTACTTCTTCGTCGTTGGACGAGGCGTATATTTCGGCGGGAACGGACCTGCGAAAGTCGGTGACCTCCTCGGGCCTTTCATCCACCAATAAAACCATTAGGTGGCACTCCGGGTGATTTTCTTCCACACCTTTTGCGATATCGTGCAATATGGTGGTCTTTCCCGTCCTCGGCGGAGCGACAATGAGTGCGCGTTGCCCTTTGCCGATGGGGCAAAACATGTCAATGATTCGGGAGGTCATTCGTCCGTCACTTACTTCGAGAGTCAATTTTTCTTTTGGCTGGATAGTGGTAAGTTGATCGAAGCGAAACTGAATCTTTCTCTCGTTGATCGACAAACCATCAACGGTCTCGATGAAGCGAACCTTTGGGTTGCCATACTTATTGTCGGACGTTGCGTTGGCGGTTAAGTGAGACCCCTTCCGTAGTTTGAAGCGTCGCAACAGCTCGCGAGGAACAAAGGGATCGTGGGGGGTTGTTTTACCCCCCCTTGAGAGATCAAGCAAGATGCCCGACTTGTTTTCAGTCGGTTCCAAGATGCCCTCGACCTGAATAAGGTCTTGAGGCGGACTGTTGTTTTCGCTCATGGACCAGAAAGGCGTTGTTAATGATGGGTCCGTAATTTGCATGACATTGGGCATGCTTATGTAGGGATTTATCAGTGAATCGCCTTTGCTTCATCGGGTGAAGTCTCGCGTCATGTGAATGGCTTGTTGCGAGAAGCGTTCGCTGAATCTTCACCCATCATGAAAATAGGTGCGGTGGAGTCAACCATTGAAAACAGAATTTAGCGAAAGGTTTTGTCTTTCCTTTCAGTTAGCCTAATTCATAGGAGCCTAATTCATGAAAAAGTTTTACCTCACTACGGCTATAGACTACGCAAACGGTTCACCGCATCTTGGCCATGCCTACGAAAAAGTGTTATCGGATGTTATCGTGCGGCATCGCCGGCTCTTAGGCGTGGACGTCCATTTCTTAACGGGTTTGGACGAACACGGACAAAAGGTGCAACAGGGAGCTCGGGCGGAGGGGATGGAACCCCAGGAACGGTGTGACCTTATTGCGGAAGAGTTTATCGTACTGTTGGAAAAACTCCGGATATCCAACGACGATTATCTGCGTACCACTCAGGATCGGCACAAACGAGTTGTCCGCACTCTCCTGCAGCAACTTTATGATCGAGGAGAAATTTATCAGGCTGAATACTGTGGATACTACTCTTCCCGAGCCGAACAGTTCCTGCAGGAAAAGGACAAAGTCGATGGGAAGTGGCCCGAAATCTTCGGGGAGGTTGTGGAAGTGACCGAAAGCAATTATTTTTTCAAGCTCGGGCAATACCAAGAATGGTTAATCGATTTCCTCTCGGAGAATGACGATTTCATACAGCCTGAATTTCGCCGCAATCAAGTGCTGGAGTTCTTGAAGGAACCAATTAACGACCTTTGCATCTCCAGACCTCGCGAGAGGCTGGAGTGGGGTATTCCCCTGCCATTTGATGAAAGTTACGTGACCTATGTCTGGTTTGACGCTCTCGTGAACTACGTGTCCGCTGCCGGATTTGGCGATGAAGGATTCGATTCCCTGTGGCCAGCCGACGTACATGTCATCGGCAAGGACATTTTAGTTCCTCCTCATTCCGTTTACTGGCCCATAATGCTGAAGGCCTGCGGACTGCCTTTGCCAAAAAGTATTTTGGTGCACGGATGGTGGATGATCTCCGGAGCCAAAATGTCAAAGAGTACGGGTGAATCGGTAGATCCTTTGGAGTTGGTCGACCTTCGTGGAGCCGATGCCTTTCGTTATTTTGTGATGCGCGAAATGACCGTTGGGCAAGACGCCGACTTTACTCTCGAACGCTTCGACTCTCGCTATCATGCCGATCTCGGTAACGATCTGGGCAATCTGCTAAGCCGCATCCTGAACATGACAGCTCGTTATTGCGACGGCAAGGTGCCCGAAGCCACTATTGCGGAGAAGCCTGAGTCCGACCTCGCCGACTTATGGGACGAGGCCCATGTCGGAGCACGAGAACTTTTCGATGAATACAAGTTTAACTTGGGCCTCGAAAAAATCTTTGTATTCATTCGAGGGATAAATCGTTATGCCGAGGAGCGCTCGCCGTGGAAACTTGCAAAATCCGAGGCGATTGAGGATCGCGCCAAACTAGAGACCTCGCTGGCCTTTATCGTCGAGGCTCTTCGCTTGGCCGTGGCATTGCTTGCACCCGTTATGCCAGGCGTTAACGATCAGGTGAACAAACTACTTGGAATTGCCGCAACCACCTTATGGGAGGAAGACTTGGTTTGGGATCATCGTCTTGCGGGGAACGCGCTTGGTCCGAAAACGATTTTATTTCCGAGGGATTAGGAACCTTTGGGATCGGTCTTTCCGGAAGGTTCTTTGAGTCTAACCGTCGTTGCAATCACGCGAGTCTCGTCGGCCTGTTCTATCTCCACCAAGAGATTTCCAAGTTCCACCTTCTCGCCGGCCTCGGGTATTCTTCCTAGTTGACCAGTGAGCGTGCCACCGAAGGTCGCGGCGTCTTCATCTTCATCGCCAAGATCAAATGCATCGGGAAGTTCGTGAACGGGAGCCATTCCCGACACTCGCCAAAAGTCAGCATCTTCTTGAATGATAAAATCCTCTTCCACATCAAATTCGTCTCGAATCTCTCCCACTACTTCTTCCAGAATGTCCTCTAGCGTAAGTGCGCCCACCGTTCCACCGAATTCATCTAGAACCATGGCCATGTGAGCTCGATGCTGAAGCAATTGCCTCAATGCTACGGGGAGAGGGTCGGAGGGAGAAAAGTTCGGAGCTCGCCTCGCAAGATTTCGCAAGTCCACTTTCTTTCCTTCTGCCAAAAGGCGAAATATGCCCTTCACGTGAACGATTCCTAGGCATCGATCTAAATCGCCTTCGCACAACGGCAGTCGGGTATGCCCGCAGGAGCTAGCGATCGAGAGATTT
Organism: Verrucomicrobiota bacterium; assembly: GCA_014382645.1. GTDB lineage: Bacteria > Verrucomicrobiota > Verrucomicrobiia > Opitutales > Seribacteraceae. Next base: position 4,220 of record JACNJI010000256.1, read on the forward strand.
TCCTCGATCGAGTCATTCGCATCCAGAAAGCGAACCTGATTCCGGGGCATGAGGGCGTCCTGAACGTCTAGATTCCTAAGATCGAGGGTATTCCCAACAATTTCGCGAATCTCGGGATGCAGCTCCGACCCTTCTTCTTGTAGAGTCTTAATGTGCTCCGCCACTTCCTCTTCCGACTCACCCGTTTCCTTCTCTTTGCCGATTATTACGCAAAGGAAGTTTTCCTTGAGGGCGAGTATGTAGCGCAAGGGTTTGCAAAGCAGTCTTATTGCGTGCATGGCGGGAGTTGCAGCTCGCATGTGCCAAGCGGCAAACGGACGGGCCGCTACCATCGGCCCCAGAATCCCGATGATCGTTCTCTCCGCTAACAGAACAAGAAGAAATGCTGCGGCAGCCAGACAGTATGCAGCCCAGACCGCAGTAGACCCGGAGAGTCCTCTCAATAATCCATAAAAAGCGAAAAATCCAAAGGTTACCTGAACGGCCGAAAGCGTTGCCGCTTCTACGCTCCACGGGCGAAACTCGTTATCAGAATCCAGAAGCCGGCCAACCAATTTTCCTTTTCGCAATACTTCTTCCGAGGACGTGGAGGCTCCCGCCCGAATCCTGTCTACGAATGCGCGGTAAACCGCTACTTGATGACCCCACACGGAGGCAAGAACCCACCCCGCAAGTAACCATGGAATGCTTTCTTGAAGAAGAAGACCTAGGCTCATCCGTGTTTCATAGAGACATTGGCAAGTGATGCGCCCAAGGTGTCGAGTGCTTTATTGTTTTGTTCCCGAGTGCCAACCGTCAAACGAATGTATTTCGATAGACCTCCCCCGAAGGAACGTACGATGACCCCATGTTTCTGCAACTCGGCAAATATTGCTTCTCCATCTCCCACTTTTACGAGAATAAAATTTGCTTGGCTCGGGACATATTCCAAACCCAAGGCCGAGAAACCTGCTTCTAGTTGCGAAAGGCCGGCCTTATTTGCTTGGCGACATTGAGTCGTCCACTCCTCGTCTCCCAGGGCGGCTTGGGCAGCAGCTTGAGCTATGGAGTTGGCATTGAATGGCTGCCGCGCCCTATGAAGAAGAGCCGCCATGGCTTCGCCGGAGTAACCGTATCCGAGGCGAAGTCCCGCCAGTCCGTGGATTTTAGAGAATGTTCGCAGACAAATTATGTTCCGACCCTCCTCGATGAGGGGTAGCAAATTAGGGGTGACTTCGAGGTATTCCGCATAGGCCTCGTCTAAGCAAAAGACGACGTGTTCGGGCAACCCTTCTGCAAACCGCACGATCTCATCGGCCTCGTTGGCCGTGCCCGTTGGGTTGTTCGGGCTAGCTAGAAAGACAAGGCGAGTCTTGTCGGAAATCGCCTCTTTCATTGCCTCTAGGTCGTGACGAAATTCCGGCATCGGAACTTCCACCGCAGTGGCTCCGAACAAATGGGCCACCAGTTTGTAGACGACGAATGAAAACTGCCCGGCCACAATCTCGTCACCCGGTTGCAAGAACACATGGCCTAGAAGCTCGATAATTTCATTTGAGCCATTTCCCAGAACAATTTGTTCGGCGCGGATGTTTCGAACCTGTGCAATTTTTTTTCTTAGCTCGAGGCCCCCTCCCTCGGGATAGAGCCTTATGTCCTTTAACGCCCTTTCGGCAGCAGCAAGTGCTTTGGGCGAGGGCCCCAAAGGGTTTTCGTTGGAAGCCAACTTGCAAACATCTCTAGGGTCCAGCCCGTACTCGGCCGCCACTTGTTCAATGGGCTTGCCCGGTAGATAGACGGGTTGTTCCCGAATATGACTATTCGCGAGGTCGGAGATATTCATCCGTATGCATATAGATTTGTACGCTAGATTTAGCTGCGATTGGAAGCAAGGAAAAGCCCATCGTTCATGTATCGGCTTGAGGCCGGCTTGGAGCATGATAAGTTTGCAAATGTGAAAATTGCTATTTTAGGAGCTTCCGGACTACTTGGATCCGCTGTTTGTCGTGCTGCCCGGCGCCGTAAATATAAGGTGCACCCCTTTTCTTTTTCAGGAGCCGATAACTTACCCGAGGTGGGACCGATCGGATCTCTAGACCTTCTTGAAGGCGAAGAACTCGCTCGTACCCTGTTTGATCTCTGGCCGGAAGTCATTGTCAACTGTGCAGCCGTTTCTTCTCCCGATACCGTTGATGAGGATCCCGTTCATGCTCGAAGGGTGAATGTAGATGCCGCTGAAAAACTTGGTCAAATAGCATCGCACCTAGGCGTTCGCTACCTTCATGTTTCTACCGATCTGGTGTTTGACGGAACCGCTTCCCCGTACAGGTCCACGGATGTTCCTGCTCCCGTTAACGAGTATGGGCGGCAGAAACTAGATGCAGAAACTCGCGTTCTCGAAGCTTGTGAAGACAATGTGGTTGTTCTGCGCATTACCCTGTTGAACGGGAACAGCCCAATGGGTCAGCGCAGTCAGCACGAAAAACTTCTGCGCGTGATAGTTGCCGGTCAGACCCCAACCTTGTTTGAGGATGAATTTCGTCAGCCAAGTTCAGTTGACAATGTGGCTGATGTGCTTGTGGAATTGTGTGAACGTCCGCAATTGAACGGTTTGTTTCATTGGGCAGGAAGCGAACGCCTAAGTCGTTATGAATTGGGACTTCGCATTTTCGAACGTTTCGGCCTGTCTCCCGAATTCTTAGCAAAGGGTAAGCGGGCCGACCTTGCCGACAAGCTGGGCGAACGTCCCGGCGATCTCGCTTTTGTGCTCGAACCGCTTGTGGGAAAACTCAAAACACAGCCATCCGACGTTTCCTCTCAGCTTGAGGAGCTTCGTATTCCCGATGACTTGTACGATTGGTACCGAGATCATGCCGAGGATTCTTCACGCTATATCCGCCGATTCAAGATTTCTTGAGCGTCCCATGCCCGATTCTTTTCTCATCCTTCCTTTTTTGTGCGAATCCGCAGCCGTCAACATGGCTACTGACCTGTGGCTTTTTCAGGAGTACCCCGAAGCCTCTCTGCCCCGTTTTCGCCGCTTTGCGTGGAATCGACCTTCTGTTACTTTCGGGTATGGGCAGGACTTTTCTTGGGTGCTCGAGGAAACCAAATGCGCTGAGATTGACCTCTGTCGTCGCCCCACCGGTGGAGGGATCGTAAAGCATGGCGAGGATTGGACCTATTCGCTTGTCTTCCCTCCTTCTCATCATGTGTGCGAGGGTTCGGCGAGCGAGGTCTATTTGCATGTACATCGCGCAATTTCGGTCTCCCTCGCGAAATGTGGCGTGGATACGGTATTGCTTCCTTGCAAGGAAGGCAGTTGTTCTGTCACGCCTCGCAAAGTTATCCCCGGACGGTGTTTCCTTGAGCCTGTCGCCCGCGACGTTATCTTGTCCGCGACTGATTCCAAAATTGCCGGTGCTGCGATAAAACGGACTCGAGCCGGTTTGCTCCTGCAGGGGACCATCGATATGCGG
>JACNJI010000118.1 GCA_014382645.1 Verrucomicrobiota bacterium
GGGCGCCCGGCCGCCGCACTGGAGGTCGGCCGTTTCATGGGCTTGTTTGCAAAATCCCGGACGGAGTTTCAGACCCTCGAAGAGGCGATGCAGGAAGTCTTGGCAAACGTTCTGGTGCATCCTGAGTTTCTTTACCTGACTCAATACGTCGCAGAGAATGCAAAAGTTGGCCCAACGCGGATCAGTGACCATGAATTGGCAAGACGCCTTTCGGTATTTCTATGGTCGAGTATTCCTGATGCCGAACTGCAACAACTTGCTGAACAAGGAAAGCTCAAGGAACCTAAAATCCTTGAAGCTCAGGTCAAACGCATGTTGACAGACACTCGTTCTAAACGGTTTACTCAGCATTTCGTGCAGCAATGGCTTGGCCTGGATGGTCTGGATAGTGTGACACATGTCACAGACGATGATCTGAAGGAAGCCATGCAGGAAGAACCTGTCGCCTTTTTTGAGAATGTGTTGAAACACAACCTCAGTGTTCTCGACTTCATCCATTCGGACTACGCAATAGTCAATGAGAAGTTGGCGAAGCACTATGGGATCAAGGATATACATGGCTTTCATTTTCGTAAAGTTCCCACCGAACCAAAACTGAACCGTGGCGGTCTTTTGACAGGTTCTGCCGTTCTTGCGATGAACTCCGATGGCAAGGATTCCCATCCTCTTAAACGCGGGGTCTGGTTGCTGGAACGCATTCTTAATGATCCACCACCACCTCCTCCACCAAATGTACCGGAAGTAGACCTTGCGGATCCGGAAATCCAAAAAATGACCTTGAAAGAACGGATTGCCAACCACCGAAATGATCCAGCTTGCTATTCTTGCCACGCAAGAATTGATCCTTGGGGAATCGCGTTTGAAAATTATGATGCTCTGGGTTCCTACCGCACCAAGTTCAATAATAAGCCGGTCGATGCCACTTCCAATCTTTTCAATAAGCAGGCCTTGGAAGGAATGAAGGGATTGAAGCGATATCTACTCAAGGAAAGACAAGATCAATTTGCCCGTGCCATGGTGCACAAAATGACTGCCTATGCACTTGGTCGCCATCTTTCTTTTTCAGATCATGCCGACGTGGAAGACCTGACGAAAAAGTTCAGAAAAAAGGGAGATCGCCTGGGTGATTTGATCCACTTGCTTACCCAAAGCACCATTTTTAACTCGAAATAATTGGCCTTTAGGCTATTACATATTAAGGAAAGTTTAACTGACAATGAATGATAAACCAAACACTTTGGGCCGTAGAACCTTTTTACGTGGCACTGGCATCGCCCTTTCTTTGCCTTGGTTCGAAACATTTGGTGCTGGAAATCAAACTGCCAACAACACACCAAAACGTTTTGTCAGCATTTACCACCCGGATGGAGTGGGCGTCCCCCTCAAGGAAGACCCGGCTTGGAAGGATTGGAGTTGGTTCCCTCATGGCGGGGAAAAGGATTTCGAATTAACCAAAGTGCTGGACGTTCTTGAGCCCTTGCGCAGTGACGTCACGGTTTATGCAGGTCTCTCCCATCCTGCAGTAAGGCGGGTCCACGGGCATTCCAATGCCGACCAGTATCTTACGGGTGCGGACACCCAAGGACATGGTCCTTACAAGAATTCAATTTCCCTGGATCAGGTCTACGCCGAATCCATCGGTGAGTATACCCGGCATGCTTCCCTGGTCATGTCCACAAATGGTGGCATCGGCGGTCCTCGTGGCGCCCAAACCCAGTCCTTTAACCGGGAAGGTCGCCCCATTCCGGCGCTGAATAAGCCCAAGCAAATTTTCGACATGCTTTTTGTCGCCGGCAACCGGGATGCGGCAGCGAGGTTGGGAAGGAGCAAAAGTGCCCTGGATCTCCTGATTGAAGATTCCCGATCCCTCGGAAGAAAACTTTCCAAGCACGACCAAGGCACTCTCCAGCAGTATCTTGACTCGGTTAGGGATACCGAGGTGAAACTGACCAAAGCCCAGCAATGGATGGATGCTCCCCTGTCAAAGGTGGATTCCTCAAGTCTGCACCTAGAAGCTGGTCCGAAAGAGGCCAAGCAATATTTTCAGACCATGTATGATTTGATCTATCTTGCCTTTTTGAGCGACTCCACCCGTGTGGCGACTTTTCAATTGGGAAGGGAGAACGGGGGAGGTCCGCACGATTTGCTTTCCAAGGCTGTGGATTTGGATAATGCACATGGTCTGACCCATTCCGTCAAGAATAAGAACGGCTGGCAAAACCTTGGAACCTACAACCGTTATCAGGCGGAGGAGTTTGGTCGATTTGTGAAGAAACTCAAGGATACGACCGAGCCAAGTGGCGAAGGTAACATGCTGGACAATACTTTTGCCATGCATGGTTCCGCATCCAGTAGTTTTCATCTGTCCCGAAATTATCCCATAATTTCAGCCGGGGGAAAAAATCTCGGTTTTGCCAATGGACGTTATCTCAATTTTGTTGGTCTCCAGGAGGATGGCAGTTTGCCTGGTGCCGGAGTTACCAGTGATTCAGGATGGAATAGTAAAGTGGTGGAAGAAGAACCTCCGCTTGCGAAGCTGTTCGTGAGCATCCTGCAGAGGCTCGGGGTCGAAACCGATTCATTTGCTGGATATTCCGGGGCCTTGGCACGGGTTTAAAAAGAGTGTGGTAAACGGGAGAGACGTTCAACGTTCACCGAAATATCCCAAGCGACCTTATTGGACGGCGTGGTGAAGTTGTTTGCCGAGCAAACTTTCAGGATCAAATTTTTCCTCGTTGGAGAAATGAAATAATTTCGATATACAGATTATCTAGATTTTCTTTCTCGCTGAAACGTAGTTTTACCCTTTCTTACAAATGCAATCCGTCTATATTCCTCCAAGGCGGAAGACCAAGGTTGTCTTCGTGCAACTCGGTTCCCCCGAGGCTCCGACCCCCAAGGCGTTGCGGAAATACCTCAGGAAATTCCTCGGGGACCCGAGGGTGATCGACATTCCCGCTTGGAAGTGGAAGATCATTCTCAACTGCTTCGTCCTTCCTTTCAGGCCCGCTAAATCAGCCAAGCTTTACGAGAGAATTTGGGACGGAAAGAGTTTTCCGCTCATCACGAACACGGCTAACTTCACGGAGAGTGTTCGTGAGGAATTGAAGAAGATCGACCCCGAGGGGTACGTCGAGGTAAACCATGCCTTCCTGCTTTCCCCCCCTTACGTCAATGAAGTATACGACAGTTGGGAAGAGGATTTGAAGAACAATGTCGGGGCTACCAAATTGATGGTCATCCCTATGTTTCCCCAGTATTCGGAAAGTACGATTGCATCCGGCGTCGACGCCTTGGGCAAGGAACTTTCCAAGCGGGTCAAAATTCCCACCTTTGAGGTCATCACCAATTTCCACCGCACCCATGCCTTTATTGACAATTCCGTGACTCAATTGGATGCCAAGGTGAAGGAACTTAAGAAGGAAGGCATTGAGATCGACAAACTGGTTATCTCCTTCCACGGGATGCAAAAAAGACGCGTCGTTTTCAAAGGGGACGACTACTACCGACATTGCTACGAGACCTACCGCCTGATCGTTGACCGACTCAAGCACTTCAAGCCCGAACAAACCGTGATGACTTTCCAGAGCCGCTTCGGTCGAGAGGAATGGATTACACCCTATACGGAGGAGGTGGTCGAGAACCTGATCAACGAAGGTCACAAGGAACTCATGATTTATTCGCCCAGCTTCGTCGCGGATTGTCTCGAGACGACGGACGAACTGGGTCACGAGTTGGCCAAGGACGCAAAGAAGTGGGGAGGGAACGTCCATCCCGTCGAGTGCCTCAATACCAACGAACAGTGGTGCAAGGATTTTGCCAAATACGTAATGACCCAGGCCGAGGGCTCGGCCCAAGACAAAGAAGACATCGAATACCGGTTGAAGGCGGATGACTATGATCATATGCCCGAACTGGCTATGAATCAGTCCTAAGTTTCCCGACGTCCTTGCCCCGGTTTTTTTGCGAACAGGTTATCTTTTAGGCTCGTTGAGCTTTACGTACGCATCGACCCGAATAATAAGTAAAAGGCTTTTTAGGTAGGAGTTTCCCAAAATCACGTTATCTTTCAGGATCGCCAACTTGAACGTTCCACCCGCTTGATCAAGATGCAAGGGGAACGAGGAACCGCAGATAAAAACTAACAACCAAAGCTAAAAACTCATGATAACATTCGCCCTTAGATTCAAAATTTCATCGATAGCGCTTCTTGTCCTGGTAGGATTTCTTCACGCGGGCAAAAAGCCCGAGGAACAGAATGGATACGACCAAGGAAAGGACGTTGGGTTCAAAGCGCCCAAGGGAGCTGAAGTTCCCTTCGACGGGACTATGGAATCAATCCGGAAAAATTGGGAAATGTGGCCGAAGAAGGATATGGATATCACCTGGAAGATTATGGATAACCCGAATGGCAAGGGAAAGACCTTGATGACGGATGGGGGAAAAAGCTGGGGCACGCATGACTTGGTGACCAAGAAAAAATATTCCGATTACGAGGGGCATGTTGAATTTATCATGATGGGAGCTCGTGGTGATGGAAAACCGGACGGGTACGCCAACAGCGGAGTCTACATGCAAAACCGCTATGAAATCCAAATTGAGTCTCCCAAGGGAAAAAACGTTCAGGATCCGTACAATTGGAAAATCGGGCCACATGGGATTGCTGCCTTTTGCATGGATCGTGTGCCTGACCGCAACGCATGGAGACCGAATGGTCAATGGCATGCCTTCCACTTCGTTATCAAGGATGCGAAATGGGAGGGCGGCAAAAAAGTTGCCAATGCACGTGCCACGGTCTGGTGGAATGGAATCAAAGTTCACGACAACGCCGAAATTAAAAAAGCCAACGGTGGGATCAAGGTGACTTCCTCACCAGGTGGTCTTAAACTTCAGGAGCATGGTCAAGACGTGCGCTACAGGAACGTTTGGATACTAGATCAATCCAAGTAACGCCGATTTATCCAAGCGCAATCTAAGCGGAGTACTTTACCCATACCCATGAATCACAAAACATTCTTTCTCTGCTTTTCCTAACCTTGGTGCATCAGGTTTTGGCCGAGGCCCCTCCGAATTTCATCATCCTTTATGCGGATGATCTCGGATATGCCGACACCTCCGTCCAGATGACGGATGCCGAGCCTTCCACTAAACACGATTTCATCCGGACGCCCGGACTCGAGAGGTTGGCCGAAATCGGAGCCCGCTTCACTGCGGCCTACGCTCCTTCTCCCACCTGCACGGCTTCGCGCATAAGCATCCAGCATGGTCAAACGACTGCCCGAATCCAGTACCGGAACGTATTCGACGTTCTTTCCGGCGTTCAGCGCCCGGATGGGTACGATGCGGAGGTGACCATGGCGGAAATGCTGAAGAAAGCCGGAAGAAATTACGTCACCGCCCGCTTCGGCAAGGGATGCAGCACCATGGGGCGATTTGAAGATGCCGGTTACGGACATTACCGATGAGAATCCGGGCGAACCCGTAGGCAATGGAAACGGGCACGGTTCCTATTGGGACCCGATCAAGGATAAGGCTCCGTTTCCTCCGGACAATCCGAAACGCATGTATTCGCTCATGAGAGATTCCGCTGCCTTCGTCAAGGAGCACGCAGGGAAACAACCTTTCTTCATGATGGTTTCCCATTACGCTCCTCACATTCCTCACCTCTGCACCAAGGAAGCTTTCGAGCGGAACAAGAAACGCTGGATTGAAATGGGTAGGGATACCGATGGAATTGAAATGGGTAGGGATACCGATGGAATTGAAAAGGAGAAATCGGCCGTCAATAAGGACATCACCTATGCGGCGATGGTTGAAGAGATGGACATGACCTTGGTCGCCATACTCGACGCCTTGGAAGCCAAGGGCCAACTAGACAACACCTATGTGATTTTCACTTCCGACAACGGAGGTGGTCATTCCGAAAGAAGGGAAGTCGATGGAGAGAAACGCCGGTTCAATGGACCGCTGCAGGAGGGCAAGCGTTCCATTTAGGAAAGGGGGATTCGGGTCCCTGTGATTATGGCCGGACCAGGGGTTCCCGCCAATTCCCAGTGCGATTTCCCCGTAGCTCAATGGGATTATCTGCCTACCATGTATTCTCTCGCAGGCAGCAAAACTCAGTTGCCCAATAACTTAGATGGGGTGGATCTCCGTTCGGTTCTGAATAAGGGAAATGCGGGTAAGCTCGCCAAGCGCGATACCGGCCTGGTCTTTCATTTTCCAGCCTTCTACACTGTCCCTATCACATCCTGCCGAGATGGAGACTTCAAGTTGATGCGTCACTTGAACAGCGGCGAAATCAAGTTATTTGACGTGGCTAAGGATATGGGGGAAACCAAGGATTTATCCAAGAGCATGCCCGAAAAAAAAAGCGGCCTTGGTTCGAAAACTGGATGCCTACTTGAAGAAGGTGGGAGCCTGGACCATGGAGGAAGTATATGAGACCCGCTTTGAAGAATTGGGAAAATGGATCGGAGAGAAAAAACAACTGATTACGGACTGCCAGGCAAAACTGAAGAATGACCCCAATGACCGGGATACCCTGTCTAGCCTGAAAAAGCAGAAGCATCTTTGGTTAGGTTCCACAAGACTTTGGAGCAAGTTCGGGACAATCAAAAATCGGATAGATGGTTTTAGGGCGGGTGGAAATGTTTTATTAGTTCAGTTACAAATGAAATACTGAAATCGGCTGGCATTGGTGAAAGTCGATCGATAGTGTGCGGAATTCATGGATGATGATGAAATCAATCGATTTATTAGGTCCATAACTCAAGCCACTTGTACCGGCAACCAAGAGGCTGTTCAAAGTTTGTGGAGCGGATATGGTAGTATAAGCCGTATTGTTTTAGATGGGGCCCAATTTTCGAGTGTTATTATAAAACACGTACAATCGGGCAACGGTGAACACCCCCGAGGTTGGAACACTGATTTGTCGCATCAACGCAAGCTCAAGTCTTATCGAGTAGAAACTCATTGGTACGATCGGCAGCGAGAGTTACCAACCCCGATCCTTGCCCGGATACCCGAATGTATCGGATTAAAGAATAAAGGGCAGGAAACATTGATAATATTGGAGGATCTCGATGCGTCGGGCTTCGCTGGGCGGAGAAGTTCAGTCAGTCCAACCGAATGGCAAGCTTGCGTACGTTGGTTGGCGGCTTTTCATGCCGAGCATTTGGGAGCGAAAAACGATGGGCTTTGGGAAAGCGGAACCTATTGGCATCTGGAGACCCGTCCGGACGAACTGGAGAAACTGGACGATCTTTCCTTGAAAAACGCGGCCGCGTCGATCGATGCCAAGCTCAAGGCGTCTGCCTTTCAGACCCTGGTGCATGGGGATGCAAAGCTGGCCAATTTTTGTTTCAGCGCCGATGGTTCGGAAGTTGCCGCGGTGGACTTTCAATACATTGGTGGAGGATGCGGGATGAAGGATCTGGCTTACTTCGTGGGGAGCTGTTTCAGGGATGAGGAAGCCGAGAGGCGGGAGAGCGAAGTTTTGGACTTTTACTTCAAGGAGCTGCGGGAATGCCTTAATCGGATGGAGAATGACGTTTGCCCGGATGAAATGGAATCAGACTGGCGATCCTTGTACCGGATGGCATGGGCTGACTTCCATCGTTTCATGAAGGGCTGGAGCCCGGGCCATTGGAAACTCAGCGACTACAGC